>JANLTS010000156.1:0-8846 GCA_031363045.1 Hyphomicrobiales bacterium | reverse complement strand
CTGCCATTGCACCCAGTGCCGCAAGCAGAGCGGCACCTACATGTCGGCCACCGCCGCCGCCGATGCTGATTTCAAGTTCATCGAAAACCGTGGCCTCAAATGGTATCGCGCCAGCGCCGAGGCCGGTCGCGGCTTCTGCGGTGAATGCGGCTCGCCACTGTTCTGGAAGCGTGACGGCAGCAGCACGATTTCGATCACTGCCGGCTCGATCGATGGCCCAACAGGCGTGGCGCTGGAAGGGCATATCTTCTGCGAGAGTGCAGGCGACTATTACGAGATCACCGGTGGAACCTACCGGCTGGACCGTTGGTAGGCAATTCGATCCGAGCCGCCATGCCGCTCTCCAACTCGCCATAGCCGGTGAAGCGGTATTCATAGGCAAGGCCGAGCTTCGCCGCCGCCGCCATGGCTTTCTTGGCCAGATCCTCATCGCGCGTTTGCGCCAGGAAAACGATCTTGGTGTAATTGCCGAAATACATCGGCAGCAATTCCGGATGGCGGTCGATCCCCAGCCCCGCCCAGATCAGCTTGTCGAAATGCCGGGCGAGATAGTCGGTTAGGAAGAATGAGGTGATGTCGTCATCGGCATGGGCCGCGAATGCTGGATTGCCGGAGAAGAAGGCATAGCAATGCGGGCCATCGATGCGCTCAACGCCCTCGGCTTCGAGCAACGCATCGAGCAGCCCGCCGGTGCCGCAATCGCCATAAAGCACAAAGATCGATTTGTAGTGGGCTTTCGCAGCGCGGATTTTCTCACGCAATGCCGGCACGATCTTATCCGGCGTGTTGTGCCATTTGGCGGGCAGACATTGCAGGTCGAAGGCGGTCCAATGGTTGCGCTCAATGAGGTCGACGATCTCACGCGCCAAGGCACCACAGGCCAGCAACAGGACATCGCCCCTGCCCGGCTTGAATTCGAATTCGTCGGATGGTGTCAGGTTGACAAGGGTCATCGCCGACCCATTCCGGGGCCTATCCGGCCTGCAGCTGATTGTGTTTCCTTGCCATGTAGCTCTTGGCGGTTTCGACCGCCACGGCGGCATCTCGGCAGTAGGCGTCAGCACCCACTGCCTTGGCGAATTCCTCGTTCAAAGGAGCGCCACCCACCAGCACAATATAATCGTCGCGGATGCCCTTTTCCTTCATCGTGTCGATGACGACTTTCATGTAGGGCATGGTGGTGGTCAGCAATGCCGACATGCCGAGAATGTCGGGCTTGTGTTCTTCCATCGCCGCCAGATACTTGTCGACCGGATTGTTGATGCCGAGATCAATCACCTCGAAGCCTGCACCTTCCATCATCATGCCGACGAGGTTCTTGCCGATGTCATGGATGTCGCCCTTCACCGTGCCGATCACCATCTTGCCCTGGCGCGGCGCACCAGTAGCAATCAGCAACGGCCTGAGAATGAACATCCCGGCCTTCATCGAGTTGGCCGCCAGCAGCACTTCCGGCACGAACAGAATACCGTCACGGAAATCGACGCCGACGATGCGCATGCCTTCGACGAGAGCCTGGGTCAACACCTTGTAGGGCGCCCAGCCGCGGCCGAGCAGAATGTGCACCGCGGCCTCGACCTCTTCCTTCAAGCCGTCATAGAGGTCGTCATGGACCTGCTGAGTCAATTCCTCGTCGTTGAGGGAGTTCAGATCAAGTTCGCCATCATCGCTCATCGGGGGGTCTCCGGACCGGAAAATCTAGTGATTCACAGTAGCCCAGCCACTGGCAGAGGCCCTGCCACGGGGCGACGTCCACTTGCCGGAAAGCGACGGTTGAGGCAAGTGGAAAGGGCGGCTATGGGTAGCCACCGCTACGCTCCAATGGGCCACGCTTCAACTGGAAAGTCCTTCATGCCCCCTGCTTTCGATGTCATCGCCTCCCGCCGCCTGTTTCCGGCTCTGGAATTGACCGATTCCGGACGCCCACGCGTGTATTTCGACAATCCCGCCGGAACCCAGGTACCACAACGGGTGATCGACCGGACGGTCGAATGCCTCGCCACCAAGAACGCCAATCTCGGCGGCTATTTCGCCACAACGGTCCAGGCCAGCGAACTTGTCGACCAAGCGCATCAGGCCTGTGCCGATTTCTACAATGCCACCTCAGCCCGCGAGATCGTCTTCGGCCAGAACATGACGAGCTTGACCTTCCACATGTCGCGCTGCATCGGGCGCAAGTTCAAGGCGGGCGACGAAATCGTGCTGTCGCGCATGGACCATGATGCCAATATCGCACCCTGGCTACTGCTGGCGGAGGACTTGGACCTCGTGGTGCGCTGGATGGACTTTGATCCGGAGACATACGAGTTCCCGGAAGATTCGCTCCGCAAGGTGTTGTCGGACAAAACCCGACTGGTGTCGCTCGGCCTCGCGTCGAATTGCACCGGCACGGTGAACGACGTCAAGCATTTCGCTGCCGAGGCTAAGGCCGCCGGCGCCATCGTCTTTGTCGATGCTGTTCAGTATGCGCCACACTATGCCATCGATGTTCAAGACCTCGGCGCAGATATTCTGGTTTCCTCCGCCTACAAGTGGTTCGGTCCGCATCAAGGTGTGCTGTGGGGCCGCGAGGCACTGTTGCAGGAGACTTTCGGCTACAAGGTGCGCCCGGCCGGTGATGACTTGCCACACAAGTTCGAGACCGGGACGCTGAGCCATGAAGGCATGGCCGGAACGCTGGGTGCCATCGAATATCTTGAAAGTTTCGGCAGCGGTGGCACACGTGCGAAGCGCATTAGTTCGGCGTGGGACGCCATGGCGGCGTACGAGCAGAATCTGACGCTCAAGCTGATTGCTGGCCTCAAGACGTTCAAGGGTCTCACCGTCCGTGGCATTACCTCCGACAATGCCATGCACCGGCGCGTGCCCACTGTGTCCTTCACCCTCGATGGTCATCAACCCGAAGCTCTCGCCAAGCGTTTTGCCGCCGACAACATCTTCGTCTGGTCAGGCCACAACTATGCGATCGAGCCAGTCGGCCGCATGGGCCTTCTCGACAAGGGCGGCGTGCTGCGCATCGGCCTTGCGCATTACAACACGGAAGCCGAAGTCGATGCCCTGCTCTCCTCCCTCACCCGCCAGATCAGGAACGGATAAGCCATGGCATTCAAGCTCGCCATCATCGGCCTCGGCAAGATCGCGCAAGACCAGCACTTGCCCTGCGTCGCCAAGAACAGCGATTTCGAACTCGCCGCAGTCGTCTCCTCGCGCGGCGGTTACAAGGATGTTCCCGCTTTCAAGACTTCGGCAGAACTCTTCGCCAGCAGCATGAAGCTCGATGCGGTATCTTTATGCATGCCGCCCGAACCGCGTTTCGATATCACACGGGACGCACTCGACGCCGGCCTGCATGTGCTGATGGAAAAGCCGCCATTCCCGACGGTGGGCGAGCTCGACGCCATCACCGAGCACGCGGAGAGCACCAAGCGCGTGCTGTTCTCGACATGGCATTCGCAATACAACGCAGCGGTCGATGAGGCCAAGCGCCTGCTGTCGGCGCGCACTGTCACCAAACTGCATGTCAACTGGAAGGAAGACGTGCGCCACTGGCACCCGGGCCAGGAGTGGATATGGGAACCCGGCGGCTTCGGCGTCTTCGATCCCGGCATCAACGCCTTCTCGATTGTCACCAAGATCATGCCGAAGCCAATCTTCGTTCAGTCCTGCGTTCTGGAGACGCCCAAAAACAAATCGACACCGATTGCCGCGCAAATCCGCTTCAAGCCGTCATGGGGCGCAGCCGCCGAGCTTTCCGCCGATCTTGACTGGCGTCAGACAGGTGAACAGAGCTGGGACATTGAAGTTGAAACCGCCGACGGCCTCGATCTCAAACTGCGGAAAGGTGGCACCGAGCTGCATGCCAACGGCAAGCTGTCGGTGGCGGAACCTTCAGCGGAATACGAGGGCATCTACGCGCATTTCGCCCAACTGCTGAAAACCGGTACATCGCATATCGATGGCGCCCCCCTGCAGCTCGTCTCCGATTGCTTCATGCTGGGGCGCCGGGTGGAGACCGAGGCTTTCGTCTGAAGTCATTCCCCTAAGAGTTGAGCGATCATCGCTTGGTGGCGGTTGAGAAAGTTGCGCGTCACCTCGAAATGCTCGGTGTCTTCATAAGCAACACGCTCGAGGCCGCGCGGGCCGATCTGGTAGATCCAGGAATCGGGATAGGCCATGAGGATCGGCGAATGCGTGGCGATGATAAACTGGCTGTTCTCGGCAATCAGATCGTGCATGCGCACCAGCATCGACATTTGCCGGGACGGCGAAAGTGCAGCTTCTGGCTCATCGAGGATATAGAGGCCGTTGCCATGGAACTTGTGCTCGATCAGTGACCAGAAAGATTCACCATGTGATTGTTCGTGGAGGCTACGCCCTCCGTAGCTATCCATGTAACCAATTTCATCGATTTGGGTTGCCACGTTGTAAAGTGACTCGGCTCGAAGGAAGAATCCGTCCCGTGCCCTCTTTGGCGAACGAACCAACTTCAGGGCCTTGTGCAAGTTGGAATGCGACGCTCGTGTCGAGACTGTATGGTTCTTGTTGCCACCCTCGGAATTGAACCCCCACGCAACAGCAAGCGCCTCAATCAGGGTCGATTTGCCAGAGCCGTTCTCACCGATGACGAAGGTCACCTTGGGATGAAACTCGATCTCAAGAAAATGGACGATTGCCGGCAAGGCGTAGGGATAGGCCGCACGGTTTTCCACGCGGTCCCACATCAGTTCCGCCCGCAACAAATAATGCTTCGCCTCGAAGGATTTCATTGCCCGGTTCTATCGCGCCAATTGCCCACCCGACAACACAGCACAAACGCGGTGGTGAACGTTACCCCCGGCGGCGGACGCCGCGCGCCGCGGCACCGGCTGCGGCGGTATCGACACCCTTGGCCAGTTCCGAGACTGGTCCCAGGCGCTGTTCGATCACCGCAACCGTCGGCCTGGTGCCGCGCGTGTAGCCTTCGAGCGATTTCCGCATGGCGGCGAGGTGATCGGGGCTCGTGCCGCAGCAGCCGCCGATGATCCTGGCGCCGGCGTCAAAGGCGATGCGGGCATAATCCGCCATCAGTTCCGGCGTGCCGGTGTAGTGGATGTGACCGTCCTGATATTGCGGGATGCCGCAATTGCCCTTGGCGACAACGGCGGCATCGGGCCTGGCTTCCGAAATACCGAGCACGGTGGCGACGAGTTCGGAAGCACCCACGCCGCAGTTGGCGCCAATCGCCACGGGCTGGGTTGCCAAGGTCGCGGTCAACGCGCCAAATGCCTTCGGCGTAATGCCGAACATGGTGCGGCCATTGGTGTCGAAACTCATCGTGGTCACAATCGGCAAACCAGTGGTGGCGGCACCTTCGACCGCCGCCTTCAGTTCCTCTTCCGACGACATGGTCTCGATCCACAGCACGTCGACGCCACCCTCTTTCAAGGCCGCCGCCTGTTCGGTGAATGCCTTGACCGCATCTTCATGGCTCATGCTACCGACCGGCTCCATGATTTCACCAGTGGGCCCAATCGAACCGCCGACATAGACGGCGCGGTCCACTGCGTCAGCCTCGGCTCGGGCATTGTGGGCGGCGGCAATGTTGATGTCGCGCACCCGGCCTTGGGCATTGTGCAGCTTCAGGCGGTGGCGGTTGCCGCCAAAGGTGTTGGTCAAAACAATGTCGGCCCCTGCCTCGATGAAGCGGCGGTGCAACGAGCGCACGCGGTCGGGGTGCTCAAAATTCCACATTTCCGGGGCATCGCCGGACTCAAGACCCATCTGGAAGTAATTGGTGCCGGTGGCGCCATCGGCCAAAAGCCAGGGGCGCGTGGCCAATGCTTCGGTAAAATTGGGGTGGGCCATGGGAACCTCTCGAGACAATATAAAGAAGTCTTTATATGATTTTCAGATGCCTTGCCAAGAGGCAAACGCCGGTTCCCACAGCAGAAGCGACATGCGGTTGTTAACCGGCCACTCTGACGGCCTGCTGTTGCTTTCCCGTAGTTTCACCAGGCTCGACGCCAGATCGGCGATATCGGCGCGGGCCAGACGCGGGGCGCGGTGTTCGCCGCTCTCGTCCGGTTGGCCATGGGCGCAAAGAATCGCCGTGTCGTCCCGCAGACTTGGCAACAAGCTCTCCGCCGCTTGGAGATAGGCCTTGAGGTCGGCGCCGGGGATTTGGGCATAAAGCGGACCGGGATAGATGAAATCGGCGGCGAACAGGATATTGGCGGCCTCATCCCACAGTGACACCGAGTCCGGGGAATGGCCCGGCGTGTGCAGCAGTTCGAGTTGCTTCCCCCCAAGATCGATTTTCGTCCCGATGGGCAGCCACTGGCGCACCTTCACCGGTGTCCACACCATGCCTTCGCGAAAGCCGCGATAGAGGTCGTCGCCGGGATTGAACCAGCCGTCCTTGTCGAATTCACGCAGCAAAGCCAAATCCGCCATGGCGATATTGCGGAACTTCGCAAGCCCGCCAGTATGATCGAAATGCATGTGCGATGGCAGTGCTGTCACCGGCAGTGTCGTCAGCGCACGGATGACCTTGGAAATATCGCGCACGCCCGGCCCGGTGTCGAACAGCAGGGCGCGGCGGGAGCCCAAGATCAGGTAGTTCCAGTTGATCTGGTGAAACCGCGGCTCGCCAATGGCGATCACGCCCGGCGCCACCTCCTCGAGCGCAAACCAGTCATCGAACCAGCGCACACCAGAGCTGAGCATCAGGCGACCTCCACAGGTGTTGGCTTGGGTTTCGGTTGCGTGAGGAAGAGCCCGGCAATGATAACGATGAAGGCGCCCCATATCCAAATCGAATAGCTTTCACCCAACAAGGCCATGGACCAGAGCACACCGAACCCTGTCACGAGGTAAGCCACTTGAGAGGCGAATACCGCCCCGCCACGTCCCACCATCCAGACATAGCCCACATAGGCGACGGTGTTTGCCAGACCCGACAACAGGACAGCGAATTCGGCTATGCCGAACGGCCAAACGGGAGTGATGAATGTGCCCGTTGCAAGTGCAATCGGCAGCGTCACAACAAGGGAAAGAACAGAAGCACCAAGAAACAGCTGCGCTGAATCAAGGCCAGCACGCCCGAGATGCCCCAGGCCAACACCTTCAATAGCGTAGCAGAGCACCGCTAAGAGAACGAGGAGAACGTAGACTGCCTGGCTGGACTCAGGAAGACTGGCGTCTGGCAGCGTGATCATCAGAACACCCGCTACACCAAGCAAGAGACCCAGCAGCCTGCGCGGCGTTGCGCTGTCCAGACCAAAACTGATGGCAAGCGGGAGAGCGAGAAGCGGTACCATGGGCATGCAGACGGCTATAACACCTGCGGGCAGGTACTCGGCAGCGGTATAGGTTGCCGCACTCGGCAACACCGTCCCGAACAGCGCGACAAAGAAATATCGAACCAGTGCGGCAGAATTAATCGGCAGATTCAATCCGCGCATACGGACAAGTGTACCCAGAACGACCACGCTTATGGTTGAACTCCAAAAAATGATCCCGAAATTCCGATAACCGCCTAGCACAGCGATCTTGGTGAGCGGGAAGGTCAGCGCCCAAAAGGCTGCGATCAGCACCAAAGCAATTATTAGTATCAAGTTCCGTTTCATCTGCCACTTTCATACGATGGCCACGTTCAATACATTGCCCGCAGTTTCAAAGCATTGTTCCTGAGCCGGCACTCAGGCGGATTCGGCACCATAGAACAACGTCACCACATGCTGGGCCTCCGCGAAAAACAGCCAGCGTTCAACCACCGCTGCGGCCAGCGCCAGCAGCGCCGCGAGGATCGCAACATAGGACACCGCAATCGAAGCCAGCATGGCGAGAATGGCGAGGGCGAACAGTACCAGCACCATCATGCGCAGCTTTTCCGCATGCTTGCGGGCCACCGCAAAGCCCATCTCCTTCTGAATGTAATTCTCGGATGTATGCGGAACTTCCCATTGGTTCACCTTGCCGATGCGGCCAAGGCCAGTGGCCGCCTCCATCGTGTGAGTGCGAGGTGCTGTGTCGATAACGCGCCAATAGACGAATTTGAGCACGCAAGACAACGCCAGTAGGATCACGGTGAGGATGACCTGAAAAGTCTGGAAACGGTCGAACAAGGCCGAAATCGCCGCCAGCAGGCAGGAACCGGTAGCCAGTCCCAGCACCAGATACACGGGTACCGTAAGCCTCTGGTTCCAGGCGCGGATGGTTTTCAGCGAGGCATAGATCATCGCCGTATTGAAGATGGTCAGCAGCGCCATCGCACATGTGACAATGCCTAATGGAGCGATCCATTGCGGCGCGGTCAAGAGACCCGACCAAACAAGGCCGAAGCCCAAGGCCGGCACATAGGTCGCGACCGCCGCAACGCCTTCACGCGACAGCCATGATGAGCGCCATTGCGACAGCGCCCGCCAGGCGCGTTCGGGGTGACCCAAATGGAATGTCGATGACAGCAGGCCAATGGTTATGAGCCCCAGTGCCACCACCATGCAGGTTAACGCAAACACCACGCTCGACGCTTGACCATGATTGAGGCCGACAAGACCCAGCAAGGCCAGCAACCCGTAACCTGCACCCGAGGCGGTGGTGAAGACAATGACCGAATAGGCGGGATGCATGCTCAGCCTTCAAGCTTGCCGGAATTGTCGATGTCGGTGGCGCGGGTTTGGGCGCTGCGCGCCGAGAGCAGCTTGTCGGCCCAGACAAACAGCCGGTCGAAGGCCGAGCCGTCGGGCTTCGGCAGGGCTTCCGCCTTCACCGTCGTCGCGTCCCGCCTGGCGCGCGGCGGCAGATATTTGTTGACGGGCTTGTAACCCATTTCGGGGAGCAGATCATAACCGCCGCGCTCCGCCACC
>JANLTS010000127.1:0-1714 GCA_031363045.1 Hyphomicrobiales bacterium | reverse complement strand
AGGCGGAAGCCAGATTGGAGGATGACTTGAACACCAGCACCAGCAGGATAACGCCGAAGAGAATCAGCCAGTTGATCTGGCCGATATAGATCTGGCCCTGTTCGGTCTCGCTGGTGTGGGTGATGTTCATGCGCGGCAGGAGGCCCAGCGACATGGCCTGCTGGGCAATCGAGAAGGCTCCGGTGATGACGGCCTGGCTGGCGATGACGGTGACGAGGGTGGCGAGGATGACCAGCGGGATGATGCTCCAGCCGGGGGCCATAAGGAAGAAGGGGTTTTCGACGGCTTCCGGATTGGTGATGATGAAAGCACCCTGGCCCAGATAATTCAGCACCAGGCCGGGGAATACGACGCAGAGCCAGGCCAGCCGGATCGGCTTTTTGCCAAAATGGCCCATGTCGGCATAAAGCGCCTCGCCGCCTGTCACCGCCAGGAAAACGCCGCCGAAAACCAGCAGTGCCAGCCCCGGCTGGTCGAACAGCATATTGAAGCCGTAAAGCGGGTTGAAGGCGAGAAAGATTTCAAGATCATCGGAAATATGGAAAAGGCCCATGAGGCCGATCAAGGCGAACCAGACTGCAGTGACGGGCGCAAACAGCGATGCGACCCCGGCAGTGCCGCGGTATTGAAACACAAACAGCGTGACCAGCACAGCAACAGTGAGCGGCACGACATATTGGCCAAAGCGCGGGTCGACAATCTTCAGGCCTTCCACCGCCGAGAGGACGGACATGGCGGGCGTGATCATGGCATCGCCAAAAAAGAAGGCAGCGCCGATGATGCCGAGCCCCAGCACAAATCCGCCCTTGCGCTTGAGCACGGTCTCGACCAGCACGACGAGCGAGAGAATGCCGCCTTCGCCGCGATTGTCGGCGCGCATCAGCAGGATCACGTATTTCAGCATGACGATGAGGATCAGCGCCCAGATCAGCAACGAGGCAACACCCAGCACGGCGGCGCGAAGATCGCCGCCGGCGGCCACCACCGGATGCAGCGCTTCGCGCATGGCATAAAGCGGGCTGGTGCCGATGTCGCCAAAGACCACGCCGAGGGAGGCAAAGGCCAGCTTGGCCGAGTTTGAGGTCGGCCCGGTGTCGGCAGTGTCTTTCTGGGTCATGGAAGCCCCGGCGATGGGGCCGCTCCTCTAAAATAATCCGTGCGGTCCTATTGGGCCGTCACGACGGCGCGGCATTCAGCAGGAAGGGCCGAGAGTGTCAAGGGCCGCTCGGGTGGCGGCGGCTTGGGCTTCACCGGGGGCTGGGGCCAGGGCTTGTCGCCCATCCAGTAGGCAAGCTCATTGCCGCAACCGGTGCCATCTTCGGGACTGGGGCGAGCTTGGTTGGCGCAGCTGTTTGACCCCCGGGGGCAATTGATGCGGATGTGAAAATGGTAGTTGTGCCCGTAATAGGGCCGGACCTTGGCCAGCCAAGAGCGGTCGCCTTTGGCCCATTTGCACAGGGTTGCCTTGATTGGCGGATGCACAAATATGCGGGCCACTTCCGGATAAGAGGCAGCGCGCTTGATCAATCTCGCATGGGCATCCGTCCAGACCTTGGGGTTGATGGTTTTGCGATCGCTGACGACGAGTGTGGCCTGGATATCCTCGCGCTCTTTTGCAGTAAGGATGCGGTTCGGCATGGGGTTCAACCAGACATCGGCATCCAGGCCCACTTGATGGCTGGCATGTCCCGAAAGCATGGGTCCGCCACGTGGC
>JANLTS010000088.1:0-2738 GCA_031363045.1 Hyphomicrobiales bacterium | reverse complement strand
TTCGACAAACGCAACAACACGCTCACGCAGATCGTTCGACAAAGGGTGCGGCATGGCAAATCACCTCCGCAAACCTTGAATCACATCGCAACTGATTTGCGAATCCCAATTCGATTCAACCTGACAGCGCGACGCTCTAGTGCCTTGGGCCACCGAACTCACCAAAGTGTCAAGAAGTTACTTGGGCGACTGAAGTTCAACCGCTCAATCACACGAGGGCAACTGAAAAACGCGGTCGCCACGCCCCCACCACAATAGCAAGGAATGCCATTGCAAAGCCACCATCTGATTTCCTGCCTGCCATTTGTTTCAATACCCACCAAGTCCGGGCAAGACCCCAACTCAGTGCACGCTACCCCTTGATCAAACTATCATAGAGGATCGCATTCCTCGTATGAACCGATCACAGTCAGCAGAAGATCATAAGCCCCGCCCCGGCGGTAGACCTATCCCAGGCAAAAGTTCTCTCATCGTTTCCGCAGGCTAAGCCCGCTGAACAATGGTCGCCGCATCATGTGCGACGATGATAACAATATGAATACTTCAACGCTGCTTCTTCGGTGTCAACGCCTTGCTCTCGAAGCTGTAGATCAGTTCGCCGTGCTGGTTAAAGCCTTCAGCCAACGCGAACACCATGCCCCAGCCGGGCCGCGATTTAAGATCGCGCTTGGCTGCTATCGTTGCGCGATAAGAAATCGTGTCGCCCGGGCAGACGGGCTTGAGCCAGCGCAGGTTGGTGAAGCCGGGCGATGGTCCCAACTCGGCTGGCTCCTGGCCCGCCGCGCGCATCTTGTCCCATGCCTGTTGATTGGTGGTAATGTAGCATTTCATCCAGCCTGCTGCCGTATGCCAGCCTGAAGCCGACAGCTTGCCGAACGGGCCTTTGCGTGCGGCGTCCTCGTCGAGATGAAACGGTTGCGGATCGTACTTGCGGGCAAACGCAATGATCCCTTCCCTCGTGAAGTGATGGCTGCCGAATTCGACAACGCGGCCGATTTCGATCTCCTCGAGGTAGAGCCCCATCATGGATTGCGCACTCCCATGAACTGGATGCCGGTAATCTCGGTCTTCAGCACACCGGCGAGATTCATCAATTCGAATTTCATCTTGAGAATGCCCATCTCCGGCCGCTTCGATGAAATCCGCCGCGACAACACGGTGCCACGGCCCGTCAGTGTCTCACCGGCATAGACGGGCTTTAGCCACTTCACCTCTTCCATGCTGTTGGACGCCATGGCGGCGGATTTGTTGGCGATGGCATCGACTGCCAGACGGATGAGAATGGCGCTCGAATGCCAGCCCGACGCCGCCAATCCTCCGAGTACGGAGTGTTTTGCCGCCTCTTCGTCGAGATGCATGCCCTGAGCGTCCCATTCGCGCGCATACTCGATCACTTCCTCGCGTGTCAGGTGATAGGTTCCAAAGGGCGTAACGTGGCCTTCGGGAAAATCCTCATAGTGCAGCAGATCGCTCACCACTCGCTCCATGCAATGTCCCGGCCTGGGAAAGCGACTGTCTTGAATGGCCACTGCGCAGCAAGAAACCCGCGGAAGGCTTTCCCCAGAACCGCATCAAATCCTTCTTTGAATTCGCGCTCCCGAACCCAATAGAAGGCCACCGCGTCATAATCCGGCTTGTCGCTGGGATTGATGTAGCAACATCCGAGGCAACGGCTCTCGTCATCGTTCATCACCGTATAGGCAAAGGAATGCCCGATGGTGAACTCGCGGTGGTGCCAGGCGAGATCGATGAGGTTCTCCTCGATCGTCAGGCCGCGCGGCCAATCACTGCCATCGCCCATTGAGCCGACAAGACGGCCCTCGCTCTCGGTGACAGCGGCAAAATCCTTGACGACATCGTGCACCGACAGCATACGCAGATGAAAGCCCGCACCATTGAGGCGCACGGGAACTTCAAAGTCTATTGGAACAAGCCGCCTGCTATACATTCGAATGATGCTCGCTCAAATCGCTTCAGGTGGCAAACCGGAAGTGCAGCACGTCGCCGTCCTTCACCACATAGTCCTTGCCTTCCAGACGGAATTTGCCCGCTTCCCGCGCCCCGCCCTCGCCATTGCCGGCAACGTAGTCTTCATAGGCAACGGTTTCGGCGCGGATGTAGCCCTTCTCGAAATCCGTGTGAATGACGCCAGCCGCCGCCGGACCCTTGGTTCCCTTGGTGATGGTCCAGGCGCGGGCTTCCTTCGGACCGACGGTGAAGTAAGTGACCAGGTGCAACAGGTCGTATCCGGCCCGGATGACGCGGTTGAGACCCGGTTCGCTCAAGCCCACGGCATCGAGAAAATCCTGCCGGTCGGCCTCCGCCATCACGGCAATCTCGCTTTCGATCTTGGCCGAGACGACGCACGCCACGGCACCTTCTTCTGCGGCGCGGGCATAGACGCGGGCCGAAAAGTCATTACCCTTGTCAGCAGCCGATTCCTCGACGTTGCAAACATAAAGCACCGGTTTGGAGGACAGCAGGCCCAGACCCTTGAAGGTCTTCTCTTCTTCCGGTGTACGCTCAGTGAGGCGCGCGGGCTTACCCTCGCGCAGCAGCACCAGCGCGCGATTCATCAGGTCAGCCAGTTCCTTGGCGTCCTTGTCTCCGGTCTTGCCGCGCTTCTCGAGACTGGGAACGCGCTTTTCGAGCGAGTCCATATCGGCCAGCATCAGTTCGGTTTCGATGGTTTCGATATCGGCCACCGGATCGATCTTGCCTTCGACATGGGTGATGTC
>JANLTS010000039.1:0-18621 GCA_031363045.1 Hyphomicrobiales bacterium | reverse complement strand
AAGCGCGATGTGAAGAAGGCTCTGGCGTCGGCCGCACATATCATTGAAGAGAGTTTCCGGGTTGGCGGCCAGGAACATTTTTATCTCGAGGGGCAGGCCAGTCTTGCAATCCCTGAGGAGCAGGGCTGCATGCTGGTGCATTGTTCGACCCAGCACCCGACCGAGATTCAGCATCTTGTCGCCCACATGCTGCATGTGCCGAGCGCCAGCGTCACCACCGAGTGCCGTCGCATGGGCGGGGGCTTCGGCGGTAAAGAGAGCCAGGCGGCGCAATGGGCATGCCTGGCGGCGCTGGCGGCGCATGTGACAGGAAGGCCCGTCAAGTGCCGGTTGGACCGCGATGAAGACATGATGATGACCGGCAAGCGCCATGACTTCCGCATCGATTATCGCGCCGGCTACGACAGCAAGGGCCGCATCAAGGGTGTCGATGTCGAGTTCCTGGTGCGGTGTGGCTATTCGGCGGACTTGAGCAATCCGATCTGTGATCGCGCCATGTTCCACGCCGATAATACGTATTATTACCCGGCGGCGCGCATCGGCACACGGCGGCTGATGACCAACACGGTGTCGAACACCGCATTCCGCGGCTTCGGCGGACCACAAGGCATGATCTTCGCCGAATGCATGATCGAGGCCATCGCGGTCAAGACCGGGCTCGATCCGCTGGATGTGCGGAAGATCAATCTGTATACGGACGGCCGCGATGTGACGCCTTACGGCATGAAAGTCGAGGACAACATCGCCCTCGACGTCATCGAGCAGCTTGAGAAGTCGTCCGACTATCGCGCCCGCCGCAAAGAGGCCGCGGATTTCAACGCCGCCAACGTAGTGTTGAAGAAGGGCCTGTCGCTGACTCCGGTGAAATTCGGCATTTCCTTCACCAACACCAACTTCAATCAGGCCGGCGCCCTCGTTCACGTCTATACCGATGGCTCGGTGCATCTGAACCATGGCGGCACCGAGATGGGGCAGGGGCTCTATACCAAGGTTGCGCAGGTCGTGGCCGAGGTCTTCGGCATTGACGTGGGCGAGGTGCGCATCACCGCCACCACCACGGCCAAGGTTCCCAATACATCCGCCACCGCCGCCTCCTCCGGCGCCGACTTGAACGGCATGGCGGCCAAGAATGCCGCCACCATCATCAAGACCCGCCTCGCGGATTTTGCCGCGAAAAAGTGGAAGGTGCCAAAGTCGCGCATCCGCTTCGAGGCAGGACAGGTGCTGATCGGCAAGAAGTCCGTTGGTTTTGGCGAACTGGCGTTCATGGCGCGCGCGGCGCGCATCTCACTTTCCTCGACGGGATTTTACGCGACGCCCAAGATCCAGTGGGATCGCGCCAAGGCCAAGGGCAGGCCGTTCTTTTATTTCGCCTATGGTGCGGCATGTGCCGAGGTCACCATTGATACGCTGACTGGCGAACTGCGGATCGACCGCGTTGACCTGCTGCATGATGTTGGCCGCTCACTCAACCCAGCAATCGATATCGGACAGGTGGAAGGCGGCTTCGTGCAGGGCATGGGCTGGCTCACCACCGAGGAACTGGTTTTCGACGAAGGTGGCCGGCTGCGCACCCACGCGCCATCGACCTACAAGATTCCGTGTGCGTCCGATTTGCCCGCCGACTTCCGCGTCAGCCTGTATGAGTCGAAAGGCAACAAGGAAGACACTATCTACCGCTCCAAGGCCGTGGGCGAGCCGCCGCTGATGCTCGGTATCGCCGTATGGACGGCCATTTTCGACGCCATCGCCAGCCTGAAACCGGGCAAGATTCCAGCGCTTGACGCACCTGCCACGCCTGAGGCCATATTGCGAGCGGTGAAGGGAATGGGGGCATGAAGATCTGGCCGGTCATCGAGCGGGCTCTGAACGCGCATGGCACTTGCGTGATGATCTCGGTTGTCAGCGCGCAAGGATCAACACCGCGTGAAGCGGGTGCGCGGATGATCGTAACGCCGCTTGGCTTTCACGGCACCATCGGCGGCGGCACGCTGGAGTGGAAAGCGCTGGCCACCGCCCAGGCGATGCTGTGCAAGCCCGCCGCGCTCCGCGTGATCGATCAGTCGCTCGGACCTGACCTAGGCCAATGCTGTGGCGGCCGCGTGAAACTTGCCATCGAAGCCTTCGACCACACGCGCATGTCCGCAGTGAAGAACTTCGCCGAGCGCGAGACAGAAGGATCATTCGAAATCATTGGCCGCATTCCCGGCCTTGGAATCACCGAGAAATTTGGCGAGGCTCATCGCGCCGTGCTGATCTTTGGTGCCGGTCATGTCGGACGCGCCACGGTGCTGGCACTGGCAGCTTTGCCATTTGACGTGACATGGGCAGACCCAAGGCCGGAAGCTTTTCCAGGTGCCGCGCCCGTCAACACGACATTGATCTCGGGCGATCCTTTGCAGGTCATCGCCACGGCTCCCCATGGCTCATTGGCTTTCGTCATGTCGCACAGCCACGCCCTTGATCTCGCCATCACCGATGCTGCTTTGCGCAACCCCAACATCGCGCAGGTGGGCGTGATCGGCAGCGCCACCAAGCGGGCGCGTTTCGAGAAACGCCTGCGCGCGGCAGGGGTTGGCGAGGTGCAGGTTGCCGGTTTGATTTGTCCAATCGGCATCGGCGGCATCGGCTCGAAGCTTGCAGCGGCCATCGCCGTTGCGGTCGCGGCGCAAATCATCATGCTCGACGAAGCATTGGCGATACGCGCCAACGAACATCCGCCCCTGAAACAGATGTCGGCGGGCTGAGGCACAATGGAGTATCTCCTCGAGGCGCTCAATGTCACCAAGATCTTCGGCACGCTGAAAGCCAATGACGGCGTCACGCTGAAGGTGAAGCCCGGTGAGATCCACGCTTTCCTCGGCGAGAATGGTGCTGGCAAGTCGACGCTGGTGAAAATGATTTATGGCGCGCTGCAACCCACCTCTGGTGAATTCCGCTGGATGGGCAAGACTGTCGCCATCGCCAACCCCGCTGCGGCGCGAAAACTCGGCATCGGCATGGTGTTTCAGCATTTCTCGCTGTTCGATGCGCTGAGTGTCGCCGAGAACATTGCACTCGCCATGCCAGGCGACTTCGACATGAAGATGCTGTCAGAGCGTATCTCCCGCGTCTCGAAAGAATATGGCTTGCCGCTGGAGCCCACTGCAATTGTTGCCGATCTTTCGGTGGGTGAACGCCAGCGCATCGAGATCGTGCGCTGCCTGTTGCAGGAACCAAAACTGCTGATCATGGATGAACCGACCGCCGTGCTGACGCCACAGGAGGCCGATCAGCTGTTCCTCACATTGGCGCGATTGGCAAAGGAAGGTTGCGCTGTCATCTACATCAGCCACCGGCTCGAGGAGGTGAAGCGCCTCTGCCACAACGCCACGATCCTCCGTCACGGCAAGGTCGTCGCCAATGTCGATCCGGTGAGGGAAACCGCCTCGAGCCTGGCGAAACTGATGGTCGGCGGCGACATTCATGTGGTGCGGGCTGCGCGCAACGATGCCGCGGGCAAAGTTCGTCTCAAGCTCGATCACTTGAACCTCCATGCTGATGGGCCATTCTCGGTCGAATTGAAGAATGTGAACCTCGATGTGAAAGCTGGTGAAGTTGTGGCGATTGCCGGGGTCGCCGGCAACGGCCAGTCGGAATTCTTCGATGCGGTCTCCGGCGAGCGGGCTTTGGCGAAGGATGCGATGCTGGTCATCGACGGCAAGCCGATGGGCCATGATGGCGTCAACGCCAGGCGCAACGCCGGTGCGGCCTTCGTGCCGGAAGAACGCTTGGGCCATGGCGCGGTACCAGGCTTCAGGCTGTCCGAGAACGTGATACTGACCCGCCATTCCTCCGACCAGATGCTAGTCAAATCCGGCATGGTGCAAAAGGGCGGAGCTGCCGGGGTGAGCGAGCGCGTCATCAAGGATTATGACGTGCGCAAAGGCAAGCCCGACCCGGAGGCGCGCGCGCTGTCGGGCGGCAATTTGCAGAAATTCGTGGTCGGCCGGGAGCTTGACCGCAGCCCCGGCGTGCTGGTCATCAACCAGCCGACCTGGGGTGTTGATGCTGGTGCGTCTGCCACCATCCGCCAGGCGATCATCGATCTGGCGCGCCAGGGTTCCGCCGTGCTGGTGATCAGCCAGGACCTTGATGAGATTTTCGAAGTGGCCGACCGCATCGCCGTCATCTCGCGCGGGCAATTGTCGGAGGCCTATCCGGCTGGCGAAATGACGGCTGAAAAAATCGGCCTGCTGATGGCCGGCGCGCACGAAGCGAAGGAGACCCGCCATGCGGCTCATTCTTGAGAAACGTGGCGAGCAATCGGTGCGCATGGCGATCCTTTCGCCTTTCATCGCCTTGGCGCTCACGGTGATCGCCGGAGGCATCATTTTCGCGTTGCGCGGACTGAATCCGTTGGAGGCCTTGTTCGTCTACTTCATCGAACCGCTGACCCAGGACTGGGCGCGCGAGCAACTGGTGGTCAAGGCCGCTCCCCTGGTGCTGATCGGCGCCGGGCTGGCGGTCTGCTATACAGCCAATGTCTGGAACATCGGCGCCGAGGGCCAGTTCATCCTGGGGGCGCTCATGGCCGGCATGGTGCCCGTGTTTTTTCCGGCGTGGCAATCACCCGAGGTCATGCTGGTCATGCTGGGCTTAGGGGTTCTGGGCGGCATGGCATGGGGCGCCATTCCGGCTTTGCTGAAGAACCGCTTCAATGCCAATGAAATCCTGACGTCGCTGATGCTCGTCTATGTCGCGCAATTCCTGTTTGATTTTCTGGTGCGCGGGCCGTGGCGCGATCCAAAAGGTTTCAACTTTCCCAAAACAGTGAACTTCGATGGTTGGCAGCTGCTGCCGAAATGGGGCGAGATTCACATGGGCGCGCTCTTCGCGCTCATCGCCGCCGGGGCGCTCGCCATCGTCATGTGGAAAATGCTGAAGGGCTTCGAACTGCGGGTGTTGGGCAGCGCGCCGCGGGCTGGCCGCTTCGCCGGATTTTCCACCGAACGCGCAGTGTTGTTCTGCTTTCTACTGACCGGTGGGCTGGCAGGCCTGGCTGGTGCCAGCGACGTGATGGGGGTTTCCGGCCAGTTGCAAACGCCGTATTCGCCCAACTATGGTTTCGTCGCCATCATCGTCGCTTTCCTCGGCCGCCTCAACCCCATTGGCGTTATCATTGCGGGACTCTTGTTGGCGTTGAGCTTCATTGGTGGCGAGAGCGCCCAAGTGACATTGGGTGTGTCCGACAAGATCGCCAAGGTCTTCCAGGGCATCCTGCTGTTTTTCATTCTCGCCTGCGATACGTTGATCCTATACCGCGTGCGGGTCGAGACCGCGCAGCCGAAGCCGGTGGGGCAGGCATGATGGACCTGAATATTGTCCTCATCATCATGACCGCCGCCACGCCGCTGGCCTTGGCCGCATTGGGCGAACTGGTGGTTGAACGTTCCGGCGTTCTCAATCTCGGTGTCGAGGGCATGATGGTCATGGGTGCCGTGTGCGGTTTTGGCGCGGCGCTGACGACAGGCTCGCCGTGGCTCGGATTGATCGCGGCTATTCTCGCCGGCATGGTGATGTCTTTGCTCTTTGCCTTTCTCACCCTGACGCTGTTGTCGAACCAGGTGGCGACGGGCTTAGCACTGACGTTGCTGGGGCTTGGCCTCTCGGGGCAGATCGGTGAATCCTTCGTCGGCCAACCGGGCGTGAAAGTGCCCGGCATCGGCGGCGTCGATCCGCTCATCCCCTTCGCCGTGCTGCTCACCGCCGCCGTTGCCTACTTCCTCTTCAAGACAAAGGCGGGTCTCGTCGTTCGCGCCGTCGGCAACAGCCATGCGTCTGCCCATGCGTTGGGCTACAACGTCATTCGCGTGCGCTATCTGTGCGTGCTGTTCGGCGGCGCTTGCGCCGGCCTGGCAGGTGGTTACCTGTCGCTGGTTTATACGCCGCAGTGGATCGAGAACATGACGTCGGGGCGGGGCTGGATCGCACTGGCATTGGTGGTCTTCGCCTCCTGGCTGCCGTGGCGGGCGCTGGTTGGTGCCTATCTTTTCGGCACGATTTCGATCCTGTCCTTCATCGTGCAAACAAAGGGGTGGGGAATTCCGTCGCAGTTCTTGTCTTCGCTGCCCTATCTCGTCACCATTGCGGTTCTCGTGATCATCTCTGGCAACCGGACGATGATGAGAAAGAACACGCCGGCCTCATTGGGCCAGCCGTTCGTGCCTGATCGTTGATTTTTGAATTTAATGAGGGAGACAACAACATGAAGAAACTAATGCTGTCGGTGGCAATTGGCGCACTGGCGCTTGGCATCGGCGCCGCAACCGCCAGTGCCGCCACCAAGGCCTGCTGGGTCTATGTCGGACCTGTCGAGGATTTTGGCTGGACCTATCAACACCATCAGGGCCTTGAGGCGGTGAAGGCCGCCTATGGCGACAAGGTCGAGACGGCCTTTGTCGCCAGCGTGCCGGAAGCCGATTCCGAACGCGCCATCGAGCGCTTGGCGCGCGATGGCTGCAACATCATCTTCACCACGTCCTTCGGCTTCATGGAACCGACGCTAAAAGTGGCGAAGAAATTCCCCGATGTGAAATTCGAACACGCCACCGGCTACAAGACCGCCGACAACGTGACAACCTACAACGCCAAGTTCCATGAAGGCCGCTATGTCATCGGCCAGATTGCCGCCAAGGTATCGAAGACCGGCACGGCAGGCTACATCGCATCTTTCCCGATCCCCGAAGTCGTCGCCGGCATCAATGCCTTCATGTTGGGTGCACAATCGGTGAACCCCGACTTCAAGGTCAAGATCATCTGGGCCAACACCTGGTTCGATCCCGGCAAGGAAGCCGATGCGGCCAAGGTTCTGTTGAGCCAGGGTGCCGATGTGCTGACACAGCACACCGACTCGGCTGCACCGCTGCAGGAGGCCGAGAAGCTCGGCATGGTCGGCTTCGGCCAAGCCTCCGACATGATCAAGTTCGCGCCCAAGGCGCAACTGACGGCAATTGTCGACAACTGGGGGCCCTACTATGTTCGCCGTGTCGGCCAGGTGATCGACGGCACCTGGAAATCGGAAGCCTCGTGGGACGGCATGACCGAGGGAACGGTCAACATCGCGCCATTCACCAACTTGGCCGACGATATCGCCAAGGCGGCGGGTGAAACGGCGGAAGCCATCAAGACCGGCAAGCTGCATCCCTTCACCGGGCCAATCACCAAGCAGGACGGGACTGTTGTCGGCGAAGCCGGCAAGGGACTGCCTGACGGCGACATCCTTGGGATGAATTGGTATGTCAAGGGCATCGACGATCAGCTGCCGCAGTAAGCGTTGACGCAACAGCGCGCCTGCCGCGGGAGCAATCCCCGGCAGGCGTATTTATGAGGAGCAGACCCCGTGGACCCCTTCATCGCCGACTGGTTGAACCTCCTCATCCGCTGGGGCCACATGATCGCCGGTATCGCCTGGATTGGTACGTCGTTCTATTTCGTGGCGCTGGACTTTTCGTTGAAGAGGCCCGGCGGCCTGCCGGCCGGCGTCGGTGGCGAGGCTTGGGAAGTGCATGGTGGCGGCTTCTACCACGTGCAGAAATATCTCTCCGCTCCCGGACAAATGCCCGAGCATCTCACCTGGTTCAAGTGGGAAGCCTATCTCACCTGGGTCACCGGATTCCTGCTGTTGATTGTACAATACTATGTGCAGGCCGGAGCTTACTTGGTCGATCCCGCCGTGTTGCCGCTGGCGCCGTGGACGGCGATTGCAATTTCACTGGCCTCGATTATATTTTCCTGGATCATCTATGATGCGCTGTGCCGCGCACTAGCCGAAACCTACCCGAGATTGCCGGTGGCGGCAGTGCTGGCGCTCATCCTTGCGCTGGCATATTCTTTCAGTCAGGTGTTTTCTGGCCGTGGCGCCTTCATCCATGTTGGCGTCACCATCGGCACAATGATGGCCGCCAATGTCTTCATGGTGATCATTCCCAATCAGCGCAAGATCACCGCCGCCTTGATCAAGGGCGAGGCGCCGGACCCGCGGTTGGGCGCCATCGGCAAGCAGCGCTCGCTGCACAACACCTATCTGACGCTGCCGGTGCTGCTGCTGATGGTGAGCAATCACTACGCCATGCTGACCAACGCGCATGGGGCCTGGCTGCTCGTCGGACTTATTGTTGTTGGTGGTGCGGCACTCCGCCATTTTCTGGTGCGCCACGAAGTCGGTGACCCGTTGGGCGAGATTGCCTGGACGCTGCCGGTTATCTTCGTGGCGCTGGCGATTGCCTGGTATCTCTCGGGCTCGGCGCTGACGTCGCTCGACTGGCCGAACCTTCTGATCCGCTGGGGCCACATGATTGCCGGCATCGCCTGGATCGGCACGTCATTCTATTTCGTGGCGCTGGATTTCTCGCTCCGCAGGTACGCCAACTTGCCGCCGGGTGTTTCGGGCGAGGCCTGGGAGGTTCATGGCGGCGGCTTCTATCATGTGCGGAAATACCTGAGCGCACCCGAGACGCTGCCCAATGACCTCATCTGGTTCAAATGGGAGGCCTATCTCACCTGGATGACCGGCTTCCTGCTGCTGATCGTCCTCTACTACTTGCAGGCCGAGACCTATCTCATCGATCCATCGGTGATGTCGCTTTCTCCTTGGCAGGCCATCGGCATCTCGGTGGCAAGCCTCGTTGCGGGTTGGATTGTCTATAGTGCGCTGTGCCGTTCGCCCATCGGCCGCAACACCGCGCTGCTTGCCACCTGCCTGATGGCGATGATCCTTGCCGCGGCATATTTCTATACGCATGTCTTCTCAGGCCGTGGCGCTTTCATTCACATCGGCGCGCTGATCGGCACGCTGATGGCGGCCAATGTCTTCATGGTCATCATCCCAAACCAGCGCAAGATCACGGCGGCCCTCCTCAAGGGCGAGAAGCCCGATTCGCGTTTCGGAGTCATCGGCAAGCAGCGCTCATTGCACAATACTTACCTGACGCTGCCGGTGCTGTTGATGATGGTGAGCAATCACTTCCCCATGTTGACCGATCATCCGCTGGCCTGGGTTCTGGCCGGTCTGGTGGTGGTTGGTGGAGCCTTGACGCGTTACTACCTGGTGCGCACCGAAGTCGGCGACAGCCAGCATGACATTGCCTGGACCTTGCCGCTCATTGGTTCGGCATTGGCATTGGCGTTGCTCATCACCCAGCCGGAGAAACTCAGTCTCTATCAGGGTGAAGTGGCTGATGCCGAGGCCTTGTCGATTGTCTCCACGCGCTGCGCCACATGCCATGCCGCCATGCCGAGCGATGCGACGATCAAGGCGGCCCCCAAGGGAATTGCACTTGAGACCATTGAAAGCCTCAAGCGCTATGCCGCGCAGATCGAAACGCAAGCGGTCAAGAACAAGGCCATGCCACTTGGCAACAAGACCAGGATGACACAAGAAGAACGCGCCAAGCTCGGCGCTTGGATTGCAAAGCAATGACGACGATTGCCGCCGTGAATGCGATGACATCAGCCGCTTTCATCGGCGCTTTCGGTGATGTTGCCGAGCACTCCTCCTGGGTGGCGCGCGAGGCGGAGAGTTTCCGGCCCTTCGCCAATCGCGATGACTTGATCCAGCGCTTCGAAGGTGCCCTCAAATCCGCCAACACCGATGCGCAACTGGCGCTGCTCCGCGCCCATCCCGATCTCGCCACCAAAGCGAAGCTCACCGATGACTCGCGGCACGAACAGGCAGGTGCGGGGTTGAACAGTCTGACCACAGAGGAATTCGCTCGCTTCACGGCGCTGAATGACGCTTACAAGCAGCGCTTTGGTTTCCCCTTCATCTTCGCGGTCAAGGGCGCCACCAAGCAGATGATCCTCGAAAGCTTCGAAGCGCGTGTTGATAGCTCAGTCGATGCGGAATTTGTCATGGCCATCACCCAGGTCTGCCGCATCTTCCGTTTCCGCATTGAAGACCGGGTGGCGGCATGACCCATGTCATCAAGGGCCAGACGCTGAGCTTTGGTGCGACCCACAACGAGGTAAAGCACGAGCCGAAAGGTGCCATCGTCATTGGCGATGACGGCACCATTCTGTGGTCAGGTCCGCAACCGTTGCTGCCGCATGGCTTTCGCCAACACCCAAGCGAAGACTATGGCGATCAGCTAGTGATGCCGGGCTTCATCGACGCGCATATCCATTTTCCCCAGTACCGCATGCTGGCCGCTCCGGGCAAAGACCTGCTCGACTGGTTGAAGCGTTTCACCTTTCCGGAGGAGAGCCGCTACGCCGACAAGATTTACGCCGAAGCGGCCGCCGATATTTTCCTGACGCGGTTGTTCCAGCATGGCACGACGTCGGCATTGGCCTTCTGTTCGGTGCATAAGACCTGCGCCGATGCGCTGTTTGCGGCGGCGGCCAAACGCAACATGGCGCTTATCACCGGCAAGACGATGATGGACCGCAACGCCATCCCTGCTGTGCAAGACGATCCTGAGACCGGTGCCCGCGAGTCAGCGGAACTTTATGCGTCCTGGCATGGCAAGGGCCGGCTCCGCTATGCCGTTACGCCACGCTTTGCCGTCACCTCGACGGAGGCCCAGTTGAAAGTGTCTGGCGAACTCCTGGCCTCGCTCGGCGGCGCACTGATGCAAACGCACATCTCCGAAAGCCCCGGCGAGATTGCCATGGTAAGGGCGCTCTTCCCCAATGCCAGGGATTATACCGACGTCTATGACAGCTTCGGGCTGTTGACTGACCGCAGCCTGTTCGCGCACGGCATTCATCTGTCGGAACGCGAATGCGCGAGATTGTCGGAGTCGGGTTCGAGTGTCATTCATTGTCCGACGTCCAATACGTTCCTCGGATCCGGCCTCATGGCCATGCCTCATCTTAGAAAGCCATCGCGCGCCGTTCACATCGGCGTGGCAACCGATGTGGGCGGCGGCACCAGCTATTCGATGCTGGCAACTTTGGGTGAAGCCTACAAGGTGCAGATGCTGGCAGGCTACAAGCCATCGGCGTTCGAACTGTTCCACATGGCAACGCGCGGCAATGCCGAGCGCCTGCGCATTGGTCACGAAGTGAGCTCGATCGAGATCGGCAAGTTTGCCGATCTCGTGGTGCTCGACCCGCAAGCAACGCCGGTTCTGGCCAGCCGTCAGGACCTCTCGACATCACTCGAGGATGTGCTGTTCTCGCTGATGATACTGGGTGACGACCGCGCCATTCGCGCCACCTATGTGGCGGGCAAGAGAGTGCACGCGCGCATCAACGGGCCAGGCTGAAAACAAAATCGTTCTCCAGCCAGACTTCCTCGAGATTGTTGCCCGGACCTTTACGGTCGATGATGAGGAAACGGCTATCTGCATCATTGACCAACAGCGGGTGATGCCAGGCATTACGGGCATAGTTGATGCCTTGGCCACCAGTGGCCGTGAAGGCGCGATAACTTGTGTAGTTTGCCACATCGCCGCATACCACGATCAACCAAGGCCTATCCTGCAACGGGATGAAGGCCTGACTGCCGAGCGGATGCCGCTCCATCAGCTTGATGACGATGGGCACTGGCCGTGGACTGCCGAGGAACAGGCTGACATTGGTGACGCCTCCCTCCAACGTTACATCGACTCCGGCAAGATCGTTGAAGCGCTGGGCAAAACCCTGGTTGATGGCGATGGAATCATGCCCCGCCATCTCGATCACTTCGCCAAAAGGTGCGAAGGCTGCTTGCGTCAGGGGTTCCGGATTCAAGACACGCATGCTGGCCTCAAATGATGGACGCAGAAATGTTTCCGAGTTCGCCATAGTCAGCCTCGATCCGGTCACCGGGCGCAATGGCGAAGGGAATGATGCAGGTACCGGTGGTGATGAACTGTCCGGCCTTGACGCCATCGCAGTATGTACACGCCTCGTTGACGAACCACGTCAGCGCCTTGCGGGGATCGCCGAGCACCGCCTTGCCCGTGCCCTCGACGACCTTATCGCCATTGCGATAACCCGCCAGTTTGTGTTGCGACAGATCGATGTGGCGCCATGGCATTTCCACAGCCGGCCCCAGCACCAGCCATGAGGCACAGGCCGTATCAGCGATGAGTTGCGCCGCACCCACCTTCGTGAAGTCCTGATAGCGGCTGTCCGGCACCTCGAGCGACAGATGTAGCGAGGTTACCGCCGCGAGTGCTTCTTCCATGCTGTAGGGTTCGGCGCGCGTCGGCATATCGCTGCCAAAGCCAAAGGCGAATTCGGCCTCGGCGACTTTCATGATGTTGTCTCCGAGTGTGACGGCCGCGCCGGCCGCCAGCAGCCGGTGTTTCAGGATACGGCCAATCAGCGGCCCTTCGACATTGATGTGCTTTTGACCGGCCTCGCTGGTCGCGGCGATCTTCCATCCCGCCACCTCATGGCCGCTGAGCCGGGCCAGCGCGGCACCGGTTTCATAGCCATCGGCGCGCGTCACCGGCTTGCAGCTTTCGGGCAGCGCCGCGATGCGGGTGTTGCTTGACCAGTTGGCCAGCAGGATTTGGGCGGCGGCCTCGGATTGCGTCCGGTTTTGCATCACTCGATCCTCAATCTTCTGAGAAGTGCAAGATAGCGCGGATGATCGCGCAGCACATCGAGATCGCTGTCATGCACCATGAATTCCCGCTGCGACTTCAGCGTCGCATTCTTGAAAATGTTTTCCAGACGGTCGAGTGCAAGATCTTTCTCGCCAAGCAGCGAATAGGCGCATGCCAAATTGTAGTGCAGATAAAAATCGTCCGGCTCCATGATGCTGGCACGCTCGGCCCAGTCCTTGGTGCGCTCCGTTTCGCCCAAAAGCGCCAACAGCCCGGCGCCGAACGCCAGGGCATCGGCGTCATCGGGGCGTTCGGCAACGGCGGCCTCCGCCCGCGCCAGAGAACGCCGCGCGGTGTTCATCATGTCGTCAATGCGCCCGAGTGACTGGAAGCACATGGTCTGAACGCCCAGCGCGCGAAAATCGTCATGCCTTACCTCGGCGGCCTTGCCGAACAGATCGGCCGCCTTGAGATATTGCCCGCGGTTGAAACAGTTGCGGCCGTAAAACAGATAACCCTCGAAGAGATCGGGTTTGAGCGCAATGGCGCGCTCGAAACAGATTTCCGCGTCATCGTAGCGGCCTGCCGTGTAGAGCGCGAGACCCTTCGAGGCATGGGCTTCCGCCAGTGTTGCATCAAGCGACAGGGCGCGCTCGCTCTGTTCAAGGATTTCCTGCACGGTTATCGTCGTATCGCCGGCATCGAGCAGGTGCGAGTTGCAGTCGGCGATGCCGGCATGGGCCGCGGCATAGTCTGGGTCAATGTCGAGCGCCCGCGCGAACATCTGTTTGGCAAGGCGCAGATAGCGCTTGGTGTGCCCACGGTGGAAGAAGCCGCGGCCCATCAGATAATAGCGGTAAGCCTCGGCATTGACCGTTGGTTTCTGGGTAAGAGTTTCGAGTTCCTGCGGCAGCATGCGGATGCGAAGAGCGGCGACAATGCTGCGCGAAATGTCGTCCTGAAGATCGAAGATATCCTCGAACTTGCGGTCGTAGCGCTCGGCCCAGACATGCCCGTTGGTGCGGCCATCGACCAGCTGCGCGGTGATCCGTACACGGTCATTCGCCTTGCGCACACTACCTTCGAGAATATACTGCACATCGAGCCGCGACGCCACCTGATCGATATCAACATTCTTTCCCTTGAAGGTGAAAGCCGTGTTGCGCGACACCACAAACAGCGCCGATATCTTCGACAGATCGGTGATGATGTCTTCGGTAATTCCGTCGCTGAAATATTCCTGCTCCGGGTCACCGCTCATGTTGATGAATGGCAGAACCGCGATCGATGCGTCGCTGCCTGGTGCCGTCCGCTTGCGCGTTGTGGCTGGCGCTGCATTGTTCAGCCGCAGGCGGTAAGCCTGAACGCTTCCTGAAATATTCTTGAGCTGGCGTTTGCCCATGTCGTCGAAACGGAAGGCCTGATGGCGATGCACATGCTGATACACGGTTTCAGAAATGCAGATGCTGCCGGGTTCGGCGATGCCTTGCAGGCGGGTTGCAACATTGACACCGTCACCGAACACATCCGACTCGTCAGCGATCACGTCCGACAAGTTGATGCCGATGCGAAAACTCATCTGCCGGCCGTTGTCGAGCGTGGCGTTGCGGGCCTCGCAGCCGGCCTGAACATCAACCGCAAACTGCACGGCGTTCACCACGCTCAGGAATTCGGCGAGGAACCCGTCACCCAGCATCTTGACGACCCGTCCGGCATGCTTGGCGAACAGCGGATCGACGACCGCCTTCTGCCGTTCCATGAATTCGCCCAGCGTGGCTGCCTCATCCTGCTCCATCAGCCGCGAATACCCCGCGACGTCGGCGGACAGGATTGTTGTCAGGCGTCGTTCCAAACCGCGTACTCCGGGACCAAGCAAGTCCATGATAGCGGCCAGATGCGGCGCTTAGCAATTTGATTCCACATGAGTTTCGAAGGAAGGGCAAGCCTACCGTCCTTGACAACCCGGCCACAGCCGCGCGACAAGATTCAACACCATGCGGAAAGGTCCAAACGTGTATCTGCGGCCACGGAGTATGGAAGAAGCCCTCGATGCCATGGCCAACGGCGATGCGACGGCCTTTTGCGGCGGTACCGATGTTTTTCCGGCGCATGTTGGCCGCTCCCTCGCGCGTCCGGTTGTCGATATTTCGGCCGTGGCGGGCTTGCGCGGCGTTGAGTTTGATGGCGCCACTTACCGGATCGGTGGAACCACCACCTGGAGCGACGTTCTCGCCGCACCCCTGCCGCTTGCCTTCGATGGCTTGAAGGCGGCGGCCCGCGAAGTGGGCTCGATCCAGATCCAGAACCGTGGGACCATTGCCGGAAATCTGTGCAATGCCTCGCCAGCCGCTGACGGCGTTCCACCACTGCTGACGCTCGATGCCGATGTGGAACTCCGCTCGCTGCGCGGTACGCGGGTGATGCCGCTCGCGGCGTTTATCACCGGCTATCGCAAGACTGTTTTGGCGCCGGATGAAATTCTCTCAGCCGTGCTGGTGAGGGTGCAACCGCCACGCGCCCGGTCAAGCTTCGTCAAGCTTGGGGCCAGGCGGTATCTTGTGATCTCGATTGTCATGGCTGCGGCAGTCGTCGAGCGTGGCCATGACGGGCGAATCTCGAAAGCTGCCGTCGCGGTCGGCGCTGCCTCAGCCGTCGGCCAGCGCCTGAGCCAGCTGGAGCGCGACCTCATTGGGCTTACACCTGATGCCGCGCCATCATCGATCATCACCTCACGCCACATCGAAGCGTTGACGCCGATCGATGATGTGCGGGCGACAGCTGTCTATCGGCTGGAGGCCGCTATCGCGGTGGCAGGCGCCGCTCTCGATCTTGCAGCGGGGGAGCCGTCCCGTGGCTGACGCAATTTCATTCACGCTCAACGGTGCTGTCACCGCTTGCACTGGCTCTCCCATGGCACGGCTCAGCGATGTGCTGCGCCATCAGCTCGGAAAGACGGGCACCAAGACTGGCTGCGATGCTGGTGATTGCGGCGCGTGCTCGGTGTTAATCGATGGCGATATCGCCTGTGCTTGCCTTGTACCGGTGGCCCAGGCCGAAGGTACGCATGTGGTGACCATCGAAGGCCTGCCCCAACACAGCACGATGGGCGAAAGATTGCAGCGGGCTTTCCTCGCCCGGGGTGCCGCCCAATGCGGCATCTGCACACCCGGCATGCTGATGGCGGCAGCCGCTTTGCTCGCGCGTGAAAAGGCGCCAACGCGCGATATGATCGCCGATGCGCTGGGTGGCGTGCTCTGCCGTTGCACCGGCTATGCCAAGATCATCGCGGCGGTGGCCGATGCCGCCAGTGGAACCATCGCCGCGTTCGAAGAGCCAGGCGCCGGTCATGCCGTTGGGGCCGCCATTGCCCGTCTTGACGGCCAGCCCAAGGTCGATGGCACGGAGGCCTTCGGCGCCGATGCGATCCCCAGGGATGCGCTGTGGATTCGCGCCATCCGTTCGCCATTTCACCGCGCCGGTTTCGTGCTGGGGAATAGCACCGCTTTCCTCGCCAGCAATCCGCAGATCGTCCGTATCCTGACGGCTGCGGACATTCCCGGCCGCAATCTTTTCGGTGCCATTCCAGCCTTTGCCGACCAACCGGTGTTTGCCACGGGCGAAACCCGTTTCAAGGGCGAGGCCGTGGCCGCCGTCGTCGGCCCGCGCGCCATCATCGAAGCACTGGATATTTCGGGCTTTCCGGTGACCTGGCAGGAACTGCCGCCACTCCTGACGCCGCAACAGGCCGTGGCTGCTGATGCCCATCAGCTTCATGCCAACCGGCCCGGCAATATTCTCGTCAGGGGCCGTGTCGCCCGGGGCGATGTTGAGGCAGCGCTGGCCTCGGCAGCGATCACAGTTGAAGGACAATTCGAGACGGGTTTCGTCGAGCACGCCTATATCGAGCCCGAAGCCGGATGGGCGCGGCGTGTCGGCGAACGGATCGAGATCACCGTGTCGACCCAGTCGCCCTATCTCGACCGCGATGACACGGCGGCGATCCTGGGGCTGGCACCCGAGGCGGTGCGGATCATTCCATCGGCATGCGGCGGCGGATTTGGCTCGAAGCTCGACCTCTCGGTGCAGCCCTTTGTGGCGGTGGCGGCCTGGGTTACCGGCCGCCCTTGCGCCATGGTTTTTTCGCGGCCCGAGTCAATCCAGTCGACAACCAAGCGCCACCCCGCCAGCATGCGTTCGCGCATGGCAGCGACGCGCGAGGGTGATCTGGTCGCCATGGATTTCGAGGGCGATTTCAACACCGGGGCCTATTCGTCCTGGGGACCGACGGTGGCTAACCGCGTGCCGGTGCATGCGTCCGGGCCCTATGCCGTGCCGCATTACCGCGCGCAGAGCCGGGCGATCTTGACCAATTGCGTTTCGGCCGGCGCCTTCCGTGGCTTCGGCGTGCCGCAGACGGTGATCGCCCAGGAGCAGATGCTCGACATGCTGGCTGAAAAGATCGGTTTCGATGCGCTGGAATTTCGCATCCGAAACGCGCTGACCGACGACACGCCAACCGTCACCGGCCAGGTGATGGGTGACGGCGTCGGCATCCGCGAGTGTTTGGTGGCCCTGCGCTTCGACTGGCTGCGGGCCAGGAAGGATGCCCGCAATTTCAACTTAGGAAGCGGGCGCCTGCGCCGTGGCGTTGGTGTCGCTGGCATGTTCTATGGCTGCGGCAACACCTCGCTGCCCAATCCGTCGACCATCCGCTTTGGCCTCAAACCCGACGGGCGCCTGTCGCTGCACCAGGGCGCTGTCGATATCGGCCAAGGCTCCAACACGGTGATCGCGCAGATCGCGGCGGATGCCGTGGGCCTGCCGCTGGCGCTGATCGATCTGGTATCGGCAGATACCGATCTGTCGCCCGATTGCGGCAAATCCTCCGCCTCGCGCCAGACCTTTGTCACCGGCAAGGCAGCGGAACGCGCCGGACTGGCGCTGCGGCGCGCCATGCTGCGACTGGCCAATGCCGGTCCCGATGCGGCAATCGAGATTGCGCATGGCAGGCTACTGGTGCAGGAGCCGGCCATCATCCGCGCCGTGCAACTCGACCGCCAGCCGCTGGACCATCACGGATATGTTCTGTGTACGGAGGAAACTTTCGATCCGCCGACCAGCCCGCTCGATGCCAATGGCCAGGGTTCGCCCTATGCCGTCTATGGCTTCGGGGCGCATCTCGCCGAGGTCGAGGTGGACATGACGCTTGGCACGGTCAAAGTGCTGCAGATCGTTGCCGCCCATGATGTCGGCCGCGCCATCAATCCCAATCTCATCGAAGGCCAGATCGAAGGCGGTGTTGCGCAAGGCATCGGCATGGCCCTGATGGAAGAGTTCACGCCCGGCCGTGGCGAAAATTTGCACGACTATCTGATCCCCACCATCGGCGATATCCCACCAATCCGCTCGATTCTGGTGGAACGTCCATCGAGCGTTGGCCCGTTTGGGGCCAAGGGCGTCGGCGAACAAGTGCTGATTCCGACAGCACCTGCTATACTCAACGCCATCTATAACGCGAGTGGTGCCCGCATCACCCGGACACCCGCAACGCCCGACCGGGTGCGGGCCGCGATCCGGGCACTGGAGGCCACGTAATGGACCAGGTACCTGACAAGATCCGTTGCGATGCCTGCCCCGTCCTCTGCTACATTCGTGACGGCATGCGCGGCGCCTGCGACCGCTACGCCAATGCAGGCGGCAATCTGGTGCGCGTCGATGCCCATGTGCTGCTGGAACGCACCGTGAAGCAGGGCGGCAAGCTGGTGCCATTTCTCGATAACAGCAAGGACTGGGATGGCCGCATCCTCATTGAGCCATCGACATTCGTCACGGCGATTGGCGCGGGCACCACCTACCCCGACTACAAGCCGGCGCCTTTCATCGTGTCGTCGGAAGTCGATGGCGTCGATATGATCACCGTCGTCACCGAGGGCATCTTCAGTTATTGCGGCGTCAAGGTGAAGATCGACACCGACCGGCACCTGGGACCCGAGACCGCCCCGGTGCGCGTCGATGGTGAGCAGATTGGCCATGTGACGACCGCCGAATATGGTTCGCAGATGCTGTCATTGGGTGGCGTGCATCACTTGACGGGCGGATC
>JANLTS010000032.1:0-3800 GCA_031363045.1 Hyphomicrobiales bacterium | reverse complement strand
GTCGACAGGCGCTTTAACCAGGTCAGCATCCGCAATTGCAAGGGCCAGAACTACGACTACAATGGCAAGCGCAATGGTAAGTGGTTCCACATCAAGGTGAACCGCTATTCCGGACGCATCACCTCGGTCACCCGCTGGTATCGTTAGGCCGTCCTCGCCTCTCAGAGCCCAACTTAGCCAGTCCACGCATCGGGGAGACAGCGCATGGATTTCCTGAAGCAGAACATGGAGGTCATCGTCGCAGGCATTGCGGCGCTGGCCGTCATTCTCATCTTGTTGGCGGTGTGGCGGGTGATCAGCCCGCGCATGAGCGGCAGGCGCGGGCAAAGGCTCGGCATCAGCGAGTATCACGAAATTGACAAGTCGCGGCGGCTGGTCTTGATCCGCCGCGACAATGTCGAGCATCTGATCATGATCGGCGGTCCGCAGGACCTTCTGGTCGAAAGCGGCATCACCGCGTCGGGCATGGCCGCATCCTACGCGCCCTTCCCGGCGTCGACGATCGAGGCCATGGCAGCGCCCCCGGTGCGGCCAGCCCCGCGGCCCGCCGTGTTCGGAGAGCGCAAACCGCCGCTGCGGTCGGTCGAACCGGGTTCGCCGCCTCCGCTCAGGCGGGAGGAGCCGGAACTATAGGGCGTGACTGGCAAATCCATCGGACAAACCGGATGGGCTCCAAGCACCATGTTTGTCGGCTTGCACCGGACGCCATGTACTTTTTTTAGTTTCCTGAGGTGATTGCGCGGATGTTCCGGTATCCGGCACAACTTGGCGCACACACGGCAGACAAGGATCATAGTCCCATTTCATGCACTCACAGGAATCCTGTCAACGGGTGTAGTCCAGCACTGTCACCGAAATTCACGAAATCTGTCGGCGAAATCATTTATCCTTTCACCGAGCCAAGCAGCACGCCGCTGACAATGTAGCGTTGAAGGAAGATCGCCATGATGGTCGCCGGAACGATCATGGCGAGGATGACGGTGGATTCCCCCCACATTTCGGCAAATACCGGTAAGGTTGGCGCGTTGGAAAGGGTCAGAAAAGCTGCGAAGATGTATTCATTCCAGTTGAGGATGAAACACAGCAGCGCTGTGGCGGCAAGGCCGGAACGTGTCATCGGCAAAACGATGTCCCAGAAGATGCCGAAGCGGGTTGCACCATCGAGCATGGCCGATTCCTCCAGCTCGACGGGAATTCCAGTGAAGAAATCGTGCATGAGCCAGACGACGATCGGAAGGTTCGTCACCGCATAAACAATAATCAGTCCCGTTATGGTGTCGAGAAGCCCAACCGCTTGCAAGACCACTAAAAAGGGAATGGCAACGACCATGGGCGGCAAGATGCGCTGGGAGATGATCCAGAACAGTATGCCACCATTGCCAACAGTTGCCGTGAAATATTTTCCCAGGCTGCGGACCAAAAAGAAGAACAGGGCAAGTGCAACGGCTGACGAAAGATACCAAGGCACACCAAGATAACTGGTCGTCACGATCATGCCGAAACAGAGCACGACGAATGTGATGATGCTGCCGACCTTCGGCTTATATTGAATGCGCGCCAGGGCATAAGCGGCCATGCTGCCAATGATAATACTCAGGGCCGTGGCACTTATGCTCGTGACAAGCGAATTGGTGACAGCCTGCCAGATCCTGCAGATCTCTGGCTCCATCGGATCAATCTGCATAAGTGGCGACAAAACATAGGCCGCCGAATTGTGAAGCATGACTGGCAGCTGCCGGGCGATGGCATAGGCATTGCAATTGGGGTAGTAGTTGAGCATGAATCGCCAGACATCCAGTGTCGGCTGAAAATCGACGAACGGAATATATTGCGGATCATTCTTGATCGTTTCGGCATCCTTGAATGCAGCGATGGCAATCCAATAGGTCGGAAAAATCACAAAGGCCGACCAGAATATCAATATGAAATAGGCAACGGACGCACCAACCGGCGACATTTTTCCGGCGGCGGAGGGTTCAAAAAGGCGTTCACGCAGATTATGTCTCGAAACGCCAAATCCGGAGGACTTCTCGTCCATCCCGTTTGTCTTTCACGTTGTACCAGAACGACCGCCGAGCAAGGAAAACGCACCACAAACAATACAGCAAATTACCTGGCGCTTGCAAGCCTGTATCGTCTGGGACAGCAGCTCATCGGAGCCGTCACCGATTGAGATGACGCTGTACGCTTCAGCCATCACGCCGATTGGCAATCGCAGGCCCGAGACCGGGTCTCCACGAAAAAATTAAGCCAGGCCTCGTGGGCCTGGCTCAATCGCTGTGAAACACATAAGGCCTGAAGCCTTACGCCTGCGGCGTGTCGCTCACCGGCGGCTGGGGAGTGGAGCGGTCGGCCATGAAGCGGTCGAACTCGTCCTGGTCCTTGGCGCGGCGCACCTTCTCGACGAAGTCGCGGAAGGATTTCTGCTCGTCTTCCAGCTTGCGGCGCTCTTCATCGAGGCGCTTCAGCTGTTCGCGCTTGTAAGCATCGAATGCCGCATTGCCCGAGCCCGAGAAGCCATAGGCCGCGGACTGGTGCTTGAAGCCCTGCCACGACTGGAAATCGGGCTTCTTGAAGCTGGCCCATGGAGCAGCGCTTTCGGAAGCCCCGCGCCACATCTCGCCATTCTTCCATTTAAGGAACAAAGCGAGCAATCCCAGCGGCCAGAACACCACGAAACCGGCGACCATGGCGCCCACTTCCCAGACCGACCAGCGTGACTTGAGGCCACTGCCGCAGCGCCGTCCATGGGATTCGCTCCGCGGCTCGAAACCGGCAGAAGCTGTGCTTGTCATCTCTTTGACCTCTCCTTGAGTTGGGTGACAGTGATTCAGATAGGAAGGGTTGCGCCCCCTTCAATGGAAATCCGAACCTTGGCCGTCCGATTTTGTCCGGTTGCGAATTTTCCCCGGAATGCGTAACCCACCAGACTTGAACGCACCGAGGAGGCCTCCCATGAAAAACCACAAGATCGCCATGCTCACCGCCGGTGGCCTCGCACCCTGCCTGTCCTCGGCTGTCGGCGGGTTGATCGAGCGTTATTCGGAACTGGCGCCCGAGGCGGCGATGATCGGTTATCTCAGCGGCTACAAGGGCTTGCTGCAGGGCAATTCAATTGTCATCTCGCCCGAAGCCCGGGCCCGCGCCCATGTGCTGCATGCCCACGGCGGCAGCCCGCTCGGCAACAGCCGGGTGAAGCTTACGAACGTTGCCGATTGCGTCAAGCGTGGGCTGGTGAAGGAGGGTGAGGTGCCGTTGCAGGTGGCCGCCAACCAACTGGTGAAGGATGGCATCACCATTCTCCACACCATCGGCGGCGATGATACCAATACCACCGCTGCCGATCTTGCCGCCTATCTCAAAGCCAACAACTACGACTTGACCGTCGTCGGCCTGCCCAAGACCATCGACAACGACGTTGTGCCGATCCGACAGACACTCGGCGCCTGGACGGCGGCCGAACAGGGCGCGGTGTTCTTCGAGAATGTCGTCAACGAGCAATCGACCTCATCGCGGCAACTGGTGATCCACGAAGTCATGGGCCGCCATTGCGGCTGGCTGACGGCGGCCACCGCGCGCGCCTGGCGCCAACGCCTCGATGCGCTGGAGTTCCTGCCCGAATTCAACCTGGCGCGCCGCCACAAGGACATCGACGCCGTCTATGTTCCGGAAATGCCAATCGACATTGAAGCCGAAGCCCGGCGCCTGAAGCAGGTGATGGACGAGAAAGATTCGGTCTCGATCTTCGTCAGCGAAGGGGCTTGCGTCAACGAAATCGTCGCCGAACTGGAAGCCAAGGG
>JANLTS010000027.1:0-39151 GCA_031363045.1 Hyphomicrobiales bacterium | reverse complement strand
GTTTGAGTTTGCCGATGGCGGCGATGGCGCTGCCTGGTTCGTCATGCTGTTCGTGTGCATCGTCGGCGTCGGGTCCATTCTCGGCATCGAAGTGGGTTTCAGCCCATCCTTCTGGGTGCATGCGCTCATCGCCATTCCGCTGTTGATTGTTCTACCGCTGCTGCTGCTGCGTCCGGTCAAGGGCGTCTTGCTGTGCCAGCAATGGCTGACCGGCGCGCACCAAGGCCGCCTACAGCCATGAGAAACCATCCCCGGCCGCCGCCGCGGCTCTGGCCATTGATCCTTGCAACGCTGATCGGCATTGCCATCCTGATCTGGCTTGGCGTCTGGCAAGTGCAGCGCCTGCACTGGAAACAAGGCCTGCTGGCCGAACTCGCCATGCGGGCCAAAGCCGAGCCGGTGGCCCTCGCAATGGCGCAAGACATCGCCAAGTCCGGCAATTCCGAGTTTCTGAAAGTCCGCTTCCGCGCCACCTACAATCACGCGGCCGGCATGAAGATGATCTCGGCCTATGAAGGCGGCCAGGGCTGGACCATCATCACCCCAGCCGTCACGGCGGATGGTCATGCCGTCATCGTTGATCGTGGCCGCATACCGGGCCAATGGCTCGACGGTTTCGACAAGCCGCAGGGCGAGGTAGACATCACCGGCATCGTCCGGCCCTATGCCCATGGCCGCGCCTACTTCGATCCCGACAACGATCCCAAGGCCAATCTCTGGTACTGGTGGGACGTGCCGGCGATGCTGGCTGCAGCCAATCTGCCAACCGATCTGAAGCCCGTGCCCTTCGTTGTGCAACTATTGCCCGGTGCTGCCACCGCCGAGTTCCCGAAGCCGCCCGAACCAAAAGCGAACCTGAGCAACAATCACTTGGGCTATGCGCTGACCTGGTTCGGCCTCGCCATCGCGCTGGCGGTTGTCTCAGGGGTTTATATCCGTACACTGAAGAACACCGGCGAAAGCCAGCCGCTGCCGCCCGCCGGTTAAGAAAATCCATCGCTTGAAGGCACGGTGTCCGCCCGCTAAAGGTGCCGGACATTCGATTGAGGGTCTGGCATTGCGCTATGTTTCAACCCGGGGCGAAGCTCCGGAACTTGACTTCGAGGATGTGCTGCTGACGGGCCTTGCTCGTGACGGCGGCCTTTATGTGCCAGCCTTGTGGCCACGGATTTCGGATTGGGACTTCACCCATCTCCGCTCCAGAAGCTATGAGGACGTGGCCTATGCGGTGATCCATCCTTTCATCGGCGGCGCCATCCCCGATGCTGACCTGAAGCGCATGATCGCCGGAGCCTATGGCAGCTTCGGCCACCCAGCCGTCGCCCCGCTGAAACAACTCGACGACAATCACTGGCTGCTTGAACTCTTCCACGGTCCTACCCTCGCCTTCAAGGACGTCGCCATGCAATTGCTGGCCCGCCTGATGGACTGGGCGTTGGCCAGGCGAGGAACGCGCGCCACCATCGTCGGCGCCACCAGCGGCGATACGGGTGGTGCAGCGATCGAAGCCTTCCAGGCCAGCCAGCACGCCTCGATCTTTATGTTGCATCCGCACGGGCGGGTGAGCGACGTGCAGCGCCGCCAGATGACCACGATCACCGCACCATCCGTTTACAACATCGCACTCGAAGGCAATTTCGATGATTGCCAGGCTATCGTGAAGGCGTTGTTCAACGATCTGCCATTCCGCGATTCCGTCGGCCTCGCTGGCGTCAACTCCATCAACTGGGCCCGCATCATGGCCCAGGTTGTCTATTACGTGACAGCTGCCCTGTCGCTGGGCGCTCCGGATCGAGCCGTGAGTTTCTGCGTGCCCACCGGCAACTTCGGCGACATCTTCGCCGGCCTCGTCGCCAAGCGCATGGGCCTGCCCATCGACCGCCTGGTCATCGCCACCAACGTCAACGACATTCTTGATCGCACTTTGAAAACCGGGCGTTACGAGCAGCGCGGCGTGAGTGCTTCCACCAGTCCGTCGATGGATATCCAGGTGTCGAGCAATTTCGAGCGCCTGCTGTTTGAAGTTCATGGCCGCGACCCCTACGCCGTGCGCCGCATGATGCAGAGCCTGTCGCAATCGGGCGCCTTCAGCATCGCCGACCGCGAGTTGGAGCAGATCCGCCACGAGTTCCTGTCGGGTGCCACGGACGAAGCCGAAACTGCCGCCACCATTCGCGAGACTTTGGCCGCCACCGGAGAGCTTCTCGATCCGCACACTGCTGTTGGCTATGCCGTGGCCCGCAAGCTCGAGCCTTCATCGAGTCCGATGGTGACGCTCGCTACGGCGCACCCCGCGAAATTCCCTGATGCAGTCGAGAAGGCCAGCGGCGTTAGGCCCGCGCTACCGCCCCGCCTTGGCCACTTGATGACGGCTCCGGAACGGTTCACAGTGCTGCCAAATGATGTGGCAAAGGTCCGCGGCTTCATCCGGTCGCAGCAAACGCCGCACAAGTCGTAATGGCGAGAGAGTAGCTTATGAGTGTCGAGATTACCCGTCTTCCCAATGGCATCAATGTGGTCACGCATCATATGCCGCATCTGGAAACGGTAGCACTCGGCATCTGGGTGAAGGCTGGCGCCCGGGACGAGCGCGCCGACGAGAATGGCATTGCGCATTTTCTCGAGCACATGGCCTTCAAGGGCACGCCGCGCCGATCTGCCCGCGCCATTGCCGAGGAAATCGAATCGGCGGGCGGCGAAATCAATGCCGCCACTGGCATGGAAACCACGACCTATTACGCCCGCGTTCTGAAAAACGACTGGGCGCTGGCCCTCGACATCCTGGCCGACATCTTCACCTCGCCCGAACTGAATGACGACGAGCTCGAACGCGAGCGCGACGTGATCCTGCAGGAGATCGCCGCTGCTCACGACCAGCCGGACGATCTGGTTTTCGATCTCGCCCAGGCTGCCTGCTTCGGTGATCATCCGCTCGGCCGCTCGATTCTCGGAACCGACGATCTGATTGGCGGCGTCACCCGCGAGCAGATCCTCGATTGGCGCAATCGCAACTACTGGGGCTCGCGCATCGTCGTCGCGGCGGCGGGCAACATCGATCATCGCGCCTTCGCAACCGACGCCGAGCGCCTGCTTGGCCACATCGAAAGCGGTCAGCAGCCGCAACGTGATCCGCCGGTCTTCACGCCCATCTCGCGCACCGCCGACAAGCCTCTCGATCAGGCGCATCTGGTCCTGACCTTCGAGGCGCCGAGTTATCGCGATCCGGATATCTATGTGCTGCAGGTCCTCTCCAATATTCTGGGCGGCGGCATGTCGTCCCGCCTGTTCCAGGAAGTGCGTGAGAAGCGCGGCCTCTGCTACAGCGTGTTTTCCTTTGGCTCGGCCTATGAGGATGTGGGGCAGGTGGGTGTCTACGCCGCCACTTCGCCCGAGCATTCAAACGACCTTTTGGCACTCACCACCGATATCATGATGTCGGTGGCTAACGAAGTAACGGATGCCGAAGTCGCGCGCGCCAAGGCCCAGTTGAAGACCAGCCTGGTGATGAATCTCGAAAGTGCTTCGTCACGTGCCGACCAGATCGCCAGGCAGTTCCTTGCCTTTGGTTATGTGCCGGCCATGACATCGCTGATGGCCAAGATCGAGGCGGTGACGCCCGAGCAGGTTCGCGCCCTGGCCGAAAAACTGTTCCGTGCCAAGGCGCCGGGCTTCAGCGCGGTGGGCCATATCTCGCAACTTGTGGGCTACGACAAGATCGTCGCCCATTTCGGTTGAGCTACCATGTCCTTCTTGCGCTCGCCCTTTGCATCCGATCCGCCGCCCATCTTGCGCGATGGCCAAGTCACGCTGCGAGTGCCGGACATGGGCGACTATCAGCAATGGGCCAATCTCAGGCTTGCCAGCCGTGACTTCCTCACACCTTGGGAACCGGTATGGCCAACCAACGATCTGACGCGCTCGGCCTTTCGCAACCGCATCCGCCAATACCACCGCGACATCGATGCTGATGCCGCCTATCCGTATTTCATCTTCGATGCCACCGGCAGCCAACTGCTGGGTGCGCTCACCATGTCAAACGTCCGGCGCGGCGTCGCCCAGACAGGAACATTCGGCTACTGGATCGGCTTGCCCTATACACGTCATGGCTACATGACGGCCGCGGTGCAACTCATGCTTGGCTTTGCCTTCCAGCGCCTGTCGCTGCACCGGATCGAAGCCGCCTGCCTGCCGCACAACCGGGCCTCGGTTGCCTTGCTCGGCCGTTGTGGTTTCGAGCACGAAGGCCTGGCGAAAGCCTATCTGAGGATTGCCGGCGAATGGCGCGACCATTTGCTGTTCGCAAAACTTGCATCCTGACGGCGCCGCCCGCCTTGTGTATCATGGCTTGCCATGAGACCGGCAGAAAGCGTAGCTGATCCCATGAGTCGGAGAGGACATAAGGCCGGGCACGCAACGCGCCTCGTGGTCACCGTACTGCTGCTGATCGCCAGCCTCGGATTTGCTCATCCTGCGTTTGCCATCGATCTCGTTGACATCGCCAATCCGGCGCCCTCGCGCCAGCTCGAACCGTTTCTGGCGGGCCTGCAAACCGGCAACCGCGCGGTGCAGATCGAGCGGCCAGATTCGCATTCGGCCACGCGCACCTACATGGAACTCAAGGCCTTGGGTCCTGGCCCGCGCTTCCGCTGGGTGGCGGCGGGCTTCACCAACAGCGGCAAGGAACCGCGCGATGTGGTGATCACCGTACCGGCCCAGGGGTTTCTGGGTTCCGGATTCCTGCCGTTGCGGCGCGTTGGCAACCGCGTCATCAGCCACAATCTGGCCGGGCCGATTGAACTCGTCTCCATGCCGATGCTGGGCGAGAGCGCTTATGCCTTCTCACTCGCTCCCGGAGCGACAGCGGCCATCGCCTTCGAGCTTGACGATGGCGGCATCCCCGAATTCATCTTGTGGCAGCGCGACGCCTTTGACGCCAAGAAGGATTACTTCTCGTTCTTCCGGGGTGCGCTCCTTGGTGTTTCGGTGCTGCTCGCACTGGCACTGTTTGCGCTTTATGGCTTCCGTTCGCGCGGTGTGTTTCCGGTGGCCGGTGGCTTTGCGGTGGCCAGCGTCGCCTTCATGATGTTCGAGGCAGGCCACTTGCCATCGGTGGTCGAGGCGGTGTCGTTGCAAGGGCTCAACCTGCAGACAGCTAGGGCCATCATCGAAGGCGCCATGGCGGCCTTCCTGCTGCTGCTGCTCGCCACCCTGTCGGAACTGCAACGCATCTGGCGGCTGGCCGGAAACCTGCTGCTGGTTCTGGGTGGACTTGCCTTTGCCGTGCCCATCTATGGCTTTGCCGAGCCACTGCTCGCCACCACCATCGCCCGCGGCCTCTTTGCCGCAACGGCGGTGGGTGGCTTCCTGCTCATCGTCGCACTGTGGCGGCGCCAGGAAGCCAAGGCCGAAACGGCACTGGTGTGCTGGGGCGCCATCCTGCTTTGGACCTTCCTCGCCGCCGTTGCCGCCTTGTCGGGCGATGCCAGCCCGGTGCTCTCGGGCATTGTCCTGGCCGGGCTTTGCGCCGTGCTGATCGTTCTGGGCTTCACGCTGGCGCATTACGCCTTCAGCCAGGGGTTCCTGTCGCGCAACTTCTTCCGTGAGGCTGGCCGCCATGCCTTGGCCCTTGCCGGTGCCAGAGCCTATGTCTGGGATTGGCAGACCGAAGATGGCGAGCTTTATGTCAGCCCCGAAATCGAGCGCGCCTTGGCCCAGCCTCCGGATCTGTTCGCTGAAGCCGGTGCCGAGGCTTTCCTCGAACTCATGCACCCGACCGACCGCAATGCCTATCTCGCCGCCATCGAGGAGGCGGGCTATGACGGCCGGGCGCCGATCGAGAAGGACTTCCGGCTCCGCCATGCCGATGGAAGCTATCGCTGGTTTCAGTTGCGAGCCCGCGCCATCACCGGCCACGGCCAGCGCGCCGTCCGCTGCATTGGCACGCTCGCCGATGTGACCAACGCCAAGATCGCTGAGGAACGCCTGCTGCAGGATGCCGTTTATGACGTGGTGACGGGCTTGCCCAACCGCGCGCTGTTCATTGACCGGCTGGCCCGTGCGCTCGAGAGTGCGCCCGTGCCGGAACAGCACCTCTTCGTGCTGCTCATCGATCTCGACCGCTTCAAGATGGTGAATGATGCCATGGGCCACGATGCCGGCGACGCGTTGCTGGCGGTCGTCGGACGCCGCCTGAAATCGGAAACCGGCCCCGCCGATTCGATTGCCCGCCTTCCCGGCGACAAGTTCGCCATCCTGTTCCGCGAGCAGGGTGGCGTCCGCGATGCCGGCCGCTTCGCCGAGACGTTGCTCAAGGCCGTGGCCCGGCCGATCACGCTTGATGATCAGGAGTTCTTTCTGACCGCCTCGCTGGGCCTCGCCCACGTCCGCGATCCGGCCATGACGCCCGACCAGATCATGAAGGATGCGGCGGTGGCCCTTTACGAAGCCAAGCGCCGCGGCTCCGGCACCATCGAACTGTTTACGCCAGCGATGCAGGATGAGCGCGCCGAGCTCGTGGTTCTGGAGCAGGAACTGCGCCGTGCCATCGAGCGGAACGAGATCGAAGTTCACTACCAGCCGATTGCCCGGCTGGCCGATTTGCATCTGGCGGGGTTCGAGGCCCTGGTGCGCTGGCGTCACCCGAATCTGGGTTTGCTGGCGCCCGAAAGTTTCATTGGCCTCGCCGAAGAAACCGGCATGATCCGCGATATCGGCCGCGCCGTGCTGAATGAGGCCGGCCGCCAGCTTGGCATCTGGCAGCGCGCCTACCGTCCGGCCGAACCGGTCTTCGTCGCCGTCAATATTTCCTCGGCGCAATTGATCGAGCCAAGCTTGCTGGAAGATGTGAAGCAGGTCATCGCCCGCGAGAACCTGCAGCGTGGCAGCTTCAAGATTGAAGTCACCGAGTCGCTGGTGATGCAATATCCCGAGCGCGCCGTGCAGATCCTCGAGCGGTTTGGCGAACAGGGTGTCGGCATTTCCTGCGATGATTTTGGCACCGGTTATTCCTCGCTGTCGAGCTTGCGCAAACTGCCCTTCGATACACTGAAGGTGGATCGCAGCTTCATCGCCGCCGATGCCCAGGACCAGCGCGCCGTGATCATCCTCGATTCGATCATCGCCATGGGCCATGCCTTGGGTCTGGTGATCGTCGCCGAGGGAATTGAGAACCAGGATCAGGTCGACCGCCTCGGCGGGCTCGGTTGCGACTATGGCCAGGGTTTCTTCATCGGCAAGCCGATGACCGCCAAGCAGGTGAACGATGCGTTGGCCGGCCTGCCCTATGCTTCGACCTCTGGCCGCACCGCCATCACCTGGCTGTGGGAACGCGCTCTGAAGGATCCGCCGCCGGTCCCGACACTGCGCCGTGTCACCGCCGAAGACATCGAAGTTTCACGCGCCGCGGCCAATCCCAAGCCAGTTGTTCAGGCGCCGGTTCCACCCGTGAAGATCCGTGCTCCCATCGTGCAGCAGGTGATCGTGCCAGTGGAAGAGCCTGTCGTGGAGCCTGAGGATATTCCAGTGCCCGATGAGGCGAAAGCTGTGCCGGAGACTGAGGAGTCCGCTCCGCGTCCAGCACCCCGGCGGCGCCGGACTAAGCGCCGTGTTCCAGTGCTTGGCGCCCCGGTCAACTAAGCCTCGTCAGGCGTGGCCGGCATCGCGCGACAGCATGCCGGGATCGACCTTCAGCTTGCGCAGCGCCGCCGTATAGCGCGCGTCGAAATCCAGCCCGAACAGCAACTCCTCATCAGCGGCGCACGTCAGCCAGCCATTGTGGGTGATCTCGCTTTCGAGTTGCCCCGGTGCCCAACCGGCATAGCCGAGCGCCAGCACCGCGCGTTGCGGGCCCTGTCCCCTGGCCATCGCCCGCAGGATATCGATGGTGGCGGTGAGCGAGATGTTGCCTGCTACCGGCAGGCTCGAATCGGCGGTGAAATAATCATTGGTATGCAGCACGAATCCGCGGCCCTGTTCCACCGGTCCGCCAAACAGCACCGGCATGTCCATCAGTTCAGGCGGTGGCTCCAGACTATCCTCTTCGGCCAACAGGTCGAGTTGGCCGATCAGGTCGCCGAACCGCATCAGCGGTGCGGTCTTGTTAATGATCAGACCCATGGCGCCCTGTTCGGAATGCGCGCACATGTAGATGACACTGCGCTCGAAACGAGGATCGCCCATGCTTGGCATGGCGATCAGAAGCTGGCCGTCGAGAAATGAACTCTTGCTCATGCCGTGTCCATCCGGGATGCTCCCAGACTATCGTTCTTTGCCGCATAATCAAAGTGCAAGATGGTGACGTTAAGGTGATTGGCGGTTAGCGGCATTTCTTCCATATAGAGGCGATGCGCCATCATTCAATTCTCGCCACACTCGTGCTGCTCATTTTTGCGCCACATGCCCAGGCGATGGAGAAACCTTTCCGTGTCTCCCTCATCGGCGATGGTTTTGATGGCACTGCCTGGCAAACTGGTATCCTGATCGAACTCGACGACGGCTGGAAAACCTATTGGCGTATGCCGGGGAACGCCGGCATCCCGCCGAACTTCACCTGGAAGACGTCCGTTCCAGCCGATGTCTCGGTGAGCTTCCCCACGCCTGGCCGATATCGCGATGCCACTGGCGAGACAATTGGCTACAAGCACGAGGTCGTGCTGCCGGTGACAGTCACCGCCGGCAAGGCAACATCCGTCAGTCTCGATCTCGACCTGTTCTTCGCCGTCTGCAAGGACGTGTGCATTCCGGCCAAGGCCACCGCTTCCATGGTGTTGGGGACTGCGGTGAACGATGCCGCCGGTGCGGCTCGCGTCGCGCAGGCAATGGCCACCGTTCCGCAACCTGGGCAAATGGTTTCCGCCGCTAGCATCGTCATCGAATCCGGCAAGCCGGTTCTGCTGTTGGCGCTAGACGGACGGCTTGATGACATCTTTGTCGAAACATCCACCAACGCCTATTTCCGCGCGCCGCAATTCTCTGTTGATGGCAATGAAGGGCGCTTGATCATCGACAATGTGGCCGACGTCGCAAAACTCAAAGGTGCCATGCTCAAGCTTACCTTGTCGCAAGGCAGCGAAGGACTTGAACAGAACCTGACACTCCCCTAATGCCAAACTTTGGCTAGCAAGCCACAAATTCAGGAGCTCCGCGACATGACCATCAAGCCCGGCGAAAAAATCCCCGCCGCCGAATTCTCCGTGATGACCTCCGATGGACAGCAGAAGCTTTCGACCGATGTTATCTTCGCAGGCCGCAAGGTCGTGCTGTTTGCGGTGCCTGGCGCCTTCACACCCACCTGCAGCATGAACCATCTTCCCGGCTTCCTCGCGGCCATCGATGATATCAAGGCCAAGGGCGTGGACACCATCGCCTGCACCTCGGTCAACGATGTGCATGTGATGAATGCCTGGGGCAAGGCGAGCGGTGCCGATGGCAAGATCATGATGCTGGCCGACGGCAATGCCGATTTCGCCCGCGCCGTGGGTCTGGCCGTCGATCTCAAGGTTGCCGGCATGGGCGAGCGCTCCCGCCGCTATTCCATGCTGGTCGAGAACGGCGTGGTGAAGACCTTGAACGTCGAGGAAAAATCTGGCGTCAATGTCTCTGGCGCCGAGACGATCATGGAACAGCTCTGAATTTTCTTCCCTCTCCCTTCGCGGGAGAGGGACCTCTCACCGCCGCTTGAACGGCGCCATGCCTTCGCGCGCCAGTTCGTCGGCGCGCTCGTTGCCGTCGTGGCCGGCGTGTCCCTTCACCCAGTGCCAGGACACCTTGTGGGTGCCGAGTGCTGCATCGAGCCTCTGCCAAAGTTCGGCGTTCTTCACCGGTTTCTTATCTGCTGTCTTCCAGCCGTTTTTCTTCCAGCCATGAATCCACTTGGTGATGCCGTCCTTCACATAAGATGAATCGACGTGCATCTCGACGGCGCACGACCGTTTCAACAATTCAAGCGCGCTGATTGCCCCCATCAGTTCCATGCGATTGTTAGTGGTGTTGGCTTCGCCCCCCGACAATTCCTTGCGCGTGCCATTGTAGTCGAGGATGACACCCCAGCCGCCTGGTCCGGGATTGCCTGAGCACGCGCCATCGGTGTGGACGATCACCGTGTTCGCACTCATGCCGGAGCTTTGACCTCGCGCAATTCGCGCGGCAGTTTGAACGACACATTCTCGTCACGCATCGTCACCTTCTCGACCGTCACATCGTAGTGCAGGCGGAAGGCGTCGATCACTTCATTCACCAACAGCTCCGGGGCCGAGGCCCCAGCCGTCAAGCCAACCGTCGAAAGGCCCCGAAGCTCTGCCCAGTCCAGTTCGCTGGCTCGCTGCACCAGAAGCCCGCGCGGGCAGCCACTCTTGACGCCGACCTCCACCAGCCGCTTCGAGTTCGACGAGTTCGGCGCGCCCACCACCAGCAGCAAATCGATGCGCGTGGCAATCTCCTTCACCGCCTCCTGGCGATTGGTCGTGGCATAGCAGATGTCTTCCTTGAACGGTCCCTTGATGAGCGGAAAGCGCCGCTGCAATACGGCGATGACATCCCGGGTGTCGTCAACCGACAATGTCGTCTGTGTCACGAAAGCGAGCCTGGCGGGTTCTCGAACCTCAAGCGCTTCGGCATCGGCAACAGTTTCGATCAGCGTGACCGCTCCATCCGGCAACTGCCCCATGGTGCCGATCACTTCCGGGTGGCCCTTGTGGCCGATGAGAATGATGTCGAGGCCTTCCGCATGGTGGCGCTGGGCTTCCATGTGCACTTTGGTGACCAGCGGGCAGGTGGCATCGATCTGGAACATGTGGCGCGCCGTGGCCGCCGCTGGCACCGACTTCGGCACGCCATGGGCGGAAAACACTACCGGCCTGTCACCATCCGGAATCTCGCCGAGTTCCTTGACGAAGATGGCACCCTTGGATTTCAGGTCGTCGACGACGAATTTGTTGTGAACGATTTCATGGCGCACATAGACCGGCGCGCCATAGAGCGCCAGCGCCCGTTCGACGATGTCGATCGCCCGCACCACGCCCGCGCAAAAGCCGCGAGGCGCGGCAAGAAGAATGGTGAGCTTCGGCTTGGTCATAGCCCCAGAAATGCGTTTCCGCCGCCCCGATGTCAACAACCGAAACCGGCTTGACGGCAATTGGGTAAGCCGCTCAAATCCGCGCCATGACCGAGACCCGCGCCGAAATCCGCCTGCCCACCAAAGCGCTGCGTGACGACCTGCCGTTCTTCACCAAGACTTTGAAGATGCGGCTCGACATGATCTATCCGGCCGACAATCCGGAAGTGGCCGTGCTGTCGGGCCACGGACTCCGGCTGCGCCTCGAGACGGGGGCACCGGAAGCGCCCGGCACATTGCGCATCCTGACCGATGATCCCGATGGCTTTGCGGCTGGTGCGCGCGAACTCACCGCGCCAAATGGCACGCGCATCGAGATACACGAACTGAACCCGCCGCTGGTGTTGCCGGCCACCCAGCATGCCTTCGTGGTGAGGAGACTCGCCGATCAGGCGCCCTGGGTCATTGGCCGCGCCGGCATGCAATATCGCGACCTCGTGCCGTCGCGCCTTGGTGGTGCGATGATCGCCTCGCACATCCGTATTCCCGATGGCGGCCCGGTGACCGACATGGTGCATTTCCATAAGATCGGTTTCCAGCTGATCTTCTGCATCGCCGGTTGGGTCGATGTCGTTTACGAGGATCAGGGCGGGCCGATCCGCCTTCATGCCGGCGATTGCTTTATCCAGCCGCCCGAGATCCGCCACCGCGTACTGCACGCCAGCGACGGCATCGAGGTGATCGAGATCGGCGTTCCCGCTGAGCACATCACCGAGATTGACCACGAGATGGTATTACCGACAGTGCACGTGAAGCCTGAGCGCCAATGGCAAGGCCAGCGTTTCGTCCACAATGTTGCAACCGCGGGATCGTTCGGGCCGCATCGTCTCAGTGGTTTTGTGGCGCGTGACACGACGATCAGCGCCAACACCGGCGGCGTAGCCTCCGTCCTCGTGGTGAAACCCGATGGTGCACCGCCAGCATGGGCGAAGCACAGTGGCGACATTCTCTTCACCTTCGTGATGAAGGGCAGCATGGTTCTGGAAGGTGAAGGCAAGGAACCGTATCGCCTGCAACCCGGTGATGCCTTCGTCATCCCGCCCGGCATGGCAACGCGCTATGCCGAGCCCTCGGTGGACCTCGAATTCCTGGAAGTGTCATTGCCGGGCGCGTGCCCCACAACGCTTGCCTGAAGTTTCGGTCTCACTGCCACATTTGATCACATCATGGTCATACTCTGCCCCCTTTGACCCACCAGACTTGTCTGCAGGACGGCGAAAAACCTGATCTCGCTCAACTTCGGCCAGATCACTCCAACTCAAACGGGAGACGTCAAAATGAAGACCATACTCGCAGCAGCAGCCTTGACCGCATTCCTGGCCGCGCCAGCATTCGCCGCCGAAGATTGCGCGGCATCACTGATGAAGATCGACGAGGCCATGAAATCGGCGACCGTCGATGAAGCAACCAAGGCCAGGCTTGACGAACTCGTCGGCCAGGCGAAAGCCTCAAATGACAAGGGCGATGCCGCGGCCTGCAACGCCAGCGCCACGGAAGCCATGACCCTCGTTGGCTTGAAGTAACACCATCTCCTGCACGGATGGCCCGGCCTAGTGGCCGGGTCATTTGCCGTTCCTGCAATGCAGGTCTCCACCCCCGGAAAGGCTTGCCGCCAATGGCTTGACTTCCCCTCCCATCCGCCTAGTCTGCCAACGTTTTCAAGCTAACGCCTTGTGCGGGAGAGACCGGTTCAATCCGGCGCCGAAGGAGCAACCGCCCCGGAAACTCTCAGGCAAATGGACCGCGAGGCGTTCGGAAATCTGGAGAGCAGCGGCTTTGCATTAAGGCCGCTCACCGAAGGAGCGAAGTGGCAGGTTGCTGAGCAACCGTCCGCGAAATCTCTCAGGTCACATACAGAGGGGCAGATTCGGCTGCGACCGGGTCTGGCCTTGATTTGTATGGAGTGACCCGATGAGCGATGACGTTCCAAAACGCACGTCCCTTTATGATGAGCACGTGAAACTGGGCGCCCGCATGGTGCCTTTCGCCGGTTATGAGATGCCGGTGCAATATCCCTCCGGCATCCTGATCGAGCATGGCTGGACGCGCGAACACGCAGGCCTCTTCGATGTCTCGCACATGGGCCAGTGTTTTATCTCAGGCCCCGATTTCGAAACCACTGCCAAGGCGCTGGAGCGCATCGTTCCAGCCGACATGCTGGGGCTGGTGCCCCATCAGCAGCGCTATTCGCAATTGCTTTCGGAAGATGGTGGCACGCTCGACGATCTAATGCTGACGCGCACCGAAACCAATGGCACCTTCTATGTCGTGGTCAACGCTTCGCGCAAAGACCATGACTTCGCGCATATCGAGCGGCATTTGCCCGAAGGCGTGACACTCATGCGGCGTGATGACCTGGCGCTGGTGGCGCTGCAAGGCCCCAAGGCCGAAGACGTGCTGGCCAAGGCAGTGCCAGCCGTGCGCGATCTGAAATTCATGCACTATCTCGATGCCAGCATTGCCGGCGTCGGCGCCCACATCTCGCGCTCAGGTTATACGGGTGAGGATGGCTTCGAAATCTCCATGCCCGCCCGCCACGCGGCGAAACTCTGGAACCATCTTCTCGACAACGCAGAGGTGAAACCCGTCGGCCTCGGTGCGCGCGATTCGTTGCGGCTTGAAGGCGGCTTATGCCTCTATGGCCATGAACTGGATGAGACAATATCGCCGGTCGAAGCTGACATCATGTGGTCGATCTCGAAGCGCCGCCGCGCCGAGGGTGACTTCATTGGCGCATCTCGCGTGCAAAGGGAACTGGCCGAAGGTGTCACCCGAAAACGCGTCGGCATCAAGCCGGAAGGCCGTGCCCCGGCGCGTGATGGCACCATCATCACCGACATGAGCGGCCGTCAGATCGGCATCGTCACCTCCGGCGGCTTTGGTCCCACGGTTGGAGGCCCCGTCGCCATGGGCTATGTCGAACCAGGTTCATCCGTACCCGGAACATCCGTGCAGCTGATCGTCCGCGACAAGCCGCTGCCGGCGTCCATCATCAAGTTGCCCTTTGTCCCCAACCGCTTCAAACGCTGAGGAGCTAGCCCATGACCGTTAAATACAGCAAGGACCACGAGTGGGTCATCGTCGAGGATGGCGTCGCCACCATCGGCATCACCAGCCACGCCGCAGAACAGCTGGGCGATGTCGTCTTCGTCGAACTCCCCGCCATCGGCAAGCAGGTGGTAAAGGATGCCGAGGCCGCGGTCGTCGAAAGCGTGAAGGCAGCAAGCGAAGTCTATGCCCCGGTTTCGGGCGAAGTGGTCGCCGTGAACAAGGACCTTGAAGGCGATCCCGCCATGGTCAATCGCGCTGCTGAAAGCGACGCCTGGTTCATGAAGGTAAAGCTCGCCAACCCGTCTGAACTCGACGGCCTGATGGACAGGGCCTCCTATGACAAATTCATCGCCGGTTGAATGATCATGCCCGCACGTCCAACCCTTGCCGAGCTTGAGCCCGGCGCCAATTTCATTGCCCGTCACATCGGGCCCGATGATGCCGATACCGCCGAGATGCTGCGCGGCGTTGGCGCCAAATCGCTGGAAGATTTCATCGCCAAGGTGGTGCCGGAGAAAATCCGCGCGGCCCGGCCGCTGGCCTTGAAGAAGGCCATGCCGGAGCGCACCGCGCTGTCATACTTGCGCAAGATGGCGGAGAGGAACGAAGTCTTCACCTCGATGATCGGCATGGGTTACTATGGCACGGTCACGCCCAAGGTCATCCTCCGCAACATTCTCGAAAACCCCGGCTGGTACACTGCATACACGCCCTATCAGGCTGAGGTCAGCCAGGGCCGGCTTGAGGCGCTGCTGAACTACCAACAGATGGTCATCGACATGACCGGCCTCGAAATCGCCAATGCCTCGCTGCTCGATGAAGCAACAGCTGCCGCTGAAGCCATGAGCATGGCCAAGCGCGTTGTTAAGTCCTCAGCCAATGCGTTCTTCGTTGACGCTGATACGCATCCCCAGACCATCAGCGTTATTGAAACCCGTGCCCGGGCTTTTGGCTATGACGTCATCATCGGCGATCCCTTGAAGGACCTCAAAGCTGAAACCGTGTTCGCGGCCTTGTTGTCCTATCCCGGATCGTCGGGCAGCGTGCGCGATTATCGCGGCGTGATTGCCAAGCTGCATGGTGCGGGTGCGTTGGCCATCATGGCCACCGACTTGCTGGCGCTGGCGGTGTTAACACCTCCAGGCGAACTCGGTGCTGATATCGCGGTGGGTTCCGCCCAGCGCTTCGGCGTGCCCATGGGGTATGGCGGACCGCACGCCGCCTTCTTTGCCACCAGGGATGAATTCAAGCGCGCCATGCCTGGCCGCCTCATTGGCGTGTCGGTCGATAGCCAGGGCCATCGTGCCTTGCGCATGGCCATGCAGACGCGCGAACAGCACATCCGCCGCGAGAAGGCGACAAGCAACATCTGCACGGCGCAAGTGCTGTTGGCCATCATCGCCTCGATGTTCGCCGTCTATAATGGGCCGAAGGGCATCGCCAAGATGGCCCAGCGCACCCATCGCCTGGCCGAGATTTTCGCCGCCGCAGTGACAAGCTTCGGCTACGAGGTGACGACCAAGGCCTTCTTCGACACGGTGACGGTGCATGTGCCGGGCCGTGCTCACGCGCTGTGGGCGAGAGCCAAGGAAAAGCGCATCAACCTGCGTTTCGTCGATGCCGATCATTTAGGCATTGCCTTCGACCAGTCGACGCGCCGCCAGGAACTGGAAAACCTGCTCACGGTGTTCAAGACCGACGCGCTCGACAAGACCTCGCTCGAGCAGATCGACAAGGGCTTGAAGGATGTGATCCCCGCAGCCCTCAGCCGCACATCGAGCTTCCTCAGCCATCCGGTGTTCTCGATGTATCACTCCGAAACCGAGATGCTGCGCTACCTGCGGCATCTCCAGGTGAAGGATGTGGCACTCGACCAGTCGATGATAGCCCTTGGCTCTTGCACCATGAAGCTCAACGCCACGACCGAGATGATCCCGGTGACATGGCGCGGCTTCTCGATGCTGCATCCCTTCGCGCCCCTGGAACAGGCGCAAGGCTATGCCCAGCTTTTTGAAGAGCTCGAAGCCATGCTGGCCGAGATCACCGGCTTTGACGCCGTTTCGCTGCAGCCCAATGCTGGCAGCCAGGGGGAGTATGCAGGCCTGCTCGCCATTCGCGGTTACCATGAGAGCAGGGGCGAGGCGCACCGCGACGTCTGCCTCATTCCGGTTTCTGCCCATGGCACCAATCCGGCCTCGGCCGTCATGGCCGGCATGAAGGTGGTGGTCGTCGCCTGCGATGACGACGGCAATGTCGATGTCGGCGATCTCGAAGCCAAGGCGAAGCAATACGCCGCCAATCTTGCCGCCCTGATGATCACCTATCCCTCGACGCATGGTGTGTTCGAGGTGGCGGTGAAGGACATCTGCACCATCGTCCATGCCCATGGCGGCCAAGTCTATCTCGACGGCGCCAACCTCAATGCACAGGTGGGCCTCGTGCGCCCGGCTGAATTGGGCGCCGATGTCTGCCACATGAACCTGCACAAGACCTTTTGCATCCCGCATGGCGGCGGCGGGCCGGGCATGGGGCCGATCGGCGTCAAGGCGCATCTGGCACCGCATTTGCCGGGCCATGGCGTGGTCAACGGCGTCAATCCGGCGGCAGGCCGCGACCAGTCTCAGGGGGCGGTGTCAGCCGCTCCCTGGGGCTCGGCGTCGATCCTGCCGATCTCCTGGACCTACATCGCCATGATGGGTGGAGAAGGCCTGCGGAAGGCGACGATCATGGCCATCCTCAACGCCAACTACATCGCCAGACGCCTCGATCCGCATTTCCCGGTGCTCTACAAGGGGCCGGGCGGTTTCGTGGCGCATGAATGTATCATCGATCTGCGCTGGGTGAAGGAGCGCACCGGGCTCTCGGTCGAAGACGTCGCCAAGCGGTTGGTGGACTATGGCTTCCACGCGCCCACCATGTCTTTCCCGGTCGTTGATACGCTGATGATCGAGCCCACCGAGTCCGAGGCCAAACGCGAGCTCGACCGTTTCTGCGACGCGATGATCGAGATCAGGAAAGAGATTGCCGAGGTTGAAGAGGGCAGGGCCGACAAACTCGACAACGTGTTGAAAAACGCCCCCCACACCCACCGCCTGCTGTTGGGTGACTGGAAGCATTCCTATTCCAAGGAGAAGGCCTTCTTCCCCTTGAAGGGCTATCCGAACAACAAATACTGGCCCCCCGTCGGCCGCGTCGACAACGTCTTCGGCGACCGCAACCTCGTCTGCACCTGCCCGCCCATGGCCAACTACATGGAGGCGGCGGAGTAAGAGCGGGTTTGACAACCTCTCCAACTCTGACTAGTCTGACTAGTCAGAGTTGGAGTTGATCGATGAATCAGCATCTCCGCGTCTGGTCGCTGCAGGACGCAAAAGCCAAATTCAGCGAACTTGTACGCCGGGCTCAATCCGAAGGTCCGCAAACGGTCACTGTGCATGGTGAACCAACTGTCGTAGTCACCGCTATTTCGCCTCCTGTCATTGACTTCGCTGGAAAGACGGGAGCGGATCTGGTGAAAGCCTTGTCCGCCGGCCCGCCAATCGATTTCGAGCTTCCAGCCCGCCCAATTGATAGCAGTTCTCGCGACTTCTCGTTTGAGGAGTGACCCCAAATCGTGGCTTACCTGCTTGACACCAATGTGATCTCGGAAATCCGGAAGGCACGCAAGTCGGAAGCCGTCATGGCCTGGCTTGGGACGCAGCGCATCGAGGATCTGCGGACCTCGACAGTCAACATGGCCGAACTCACTTATGGCGCCGCAAAACTTGATGATATCATCAAGCGGCGAACGCTTGAGAACTGGATTGCCAATGTTGTCCGGCCTTGGCTGCATGGCAGAATAGCCGAAGTGAGCGAGAACGTCCTGCTGCGATGGCGTCTCCTCATCCGCAGAGCGCAAATCGCAAAGCAACGCGCGCCGGAGCTCGATCTCCTCATCGCCGCTGTCGCACTTGATAACAACCTGACAATCGCCACCAGAGATACCATGCCCTTTATCGGCACCGGCGTCCCCGTCCTCAATCCCTGGACCGGAGAGCGCTTCAACGGCGCTTGAAGGCAGCCGGTACAGCAGTCAGCTCAGCCGGATTCCAATCGTGGACAGCTGCTGTTTCACGCCTCGGTCTTCGGGCTGCGGCGGAAAAACTTGAAGATGACGCCGCCGAAAACCGCCGCTGCAATCAGGATGACCTTGGCGAATTTGGCGAGGAACACACCGATCACAGCCAGCAGGCCGAGTTTTTTGGCGGCGACGCCGCCTATGAGCGCGGCGATTCCATACTCCGCAATATGGTCGGTTTCGGCGTTGAAGTCTTCGTAACGCTTTCCCGGGTTGTAGTTGAATGCCGAGAGCAGGCGTTGCGCGATCGGTTTCTCTTGCTCCACGCGATTGCTTCCGGTCAGCAGGTTGATTGTGAAATACCCGTCTCGCCCAAGTGCATAAGTGTTATAATTGACAGTGGCTTCGGCGTCCGCCGCTGCACCGCGATCCACTGCCTTGAGGGACCATACGAGGCGGTGTGCTGCAGGCTCGTAGTTCGGAGGTTGCACCCAGCCGGTCACATCGAGTGCCGGAAGTCCCATTTTCAGCCGCTCAGTGTTTTGCGCCTCGGTGCCATCCTTAAGGGACTGCAGCAACTCGTCGGCATTCCAGTTCCTGGCTTCCTCATCCTTGACATAACCTTCAGCCACCTGGTCGATTGTCACAACCCATTGTTCGTCATTGCTGGTCGAGACCACCAGCCCCTGAAACCCTCCATCAACGGAGTTTCCCCACAGCCTCATCAATGCAGTGGCTTCTGTAACCGGTATGAAGGCCATGCCTTCAGGCAGCCTCAACAACGCTTGATCATCGAAAGGAATTTCGGAAGGTCCGGTCTTCGCAACCTTCGTTGCGGCGTCCCAAGCCTTTTGGGCGGGTGTCATGTCCTCGGCCACAGCCCAATTGGCCGATATCAACAGGATGACTGCGAGGATGGCTGCAAACCGCTGAGTTAAGTTAAGCATGTGGAATCCCCGATAGATTGAACAGCGACCCTACGTTAACATGATCGGCGGGCAACAAAAAGCCCGGCGCGATGGCCGGGCTTTGAAACTTATATTGCTATTGAATCAGTTCAGGCGGTTCTTCACTGCATCGATCGACGTGGCGATCAGGTCGGCGCCCTTGGTTCCCTTGGCGGCATCGGCCATCAGGGCCTGGGCGGCGGCGATCGCCAGTTCGGCGGCGGCGTTGCGCACGTCCTTGATGGCGGCAGCTTCGGCCTGGGCGATCTTCTGCTCGGCCTGGGCGGTACGGCGTTCGACGGTTTCGGAAAGCTTGCGGCGGGTCTCGGCGGCATACTCCACCGCATCGGCCTTGGCTTGCGCCACGATGCCAGCCGCTTCCCTTTCAGCGTCGATGCGCTTCTGCTTGTATTCGACAAGCAACGCCTCGGCATCGGTCCTGAGCTTCGCCGCATCGGCCAAGTCCTTGGCGATCTTGGCTGACCGCTCATCGAGCATCTTGGCCACCATCGCCGGGACTTTAAGATAGACCATCAGGGCAACAAACAGGATGAAAGCGACCAGAACCCAGCTTTCGGCTTTTCCAAAGAATTCCATAATCGCTTCCTTACTCAAAATGACCGCGACCCTTACTTCACAAGCTTGGCAACGGCTTCGGCAGCCGCGGCTTTGGTGACCTTGATGCCAGCCAGTTCATTGACGATGTCAGTGGCGATATCGGCTGCAACGGCTTCCACACCCGTCAGGGCTTTCGCCCGCGCGGTGGCGATCAGCTTGGCCGCCTCGGCGCTCTTGACGTCGAGGGCGGCGTCAAGCTTGGCGCGTTCTGCGTCGATTTCGGCGTTGAGTTCGGCGCGGTTCTGCACCACGATCGCTTGCGACTTGGCACGTGAATCCGCCAGCGCCGCCTCATACGACTTGATGGTGCTGTCAACATCGGTCTTCAGACGCTGGGCCGCGGCAACATCGCCATTGATGGTTGACTTACGCTGTTCGATCACCCCGCCGGTGCGCGGAATCGCAATGCGCGAAATCACCAGGTAAAGCGCGAAAAACGTAACGGCCAGCCAGAAGATCTGTGTCGGCCAGGTATTGAGATCGAGTTGCGGCATCGGCCGGTCCTATGTCGGCATGAACGGCACGTGCTCCGGATCGTTAACCGGGGAACGTGCCAGGCTCATGCGGGGCAGATATTTAGCCGAACAGAATAAGCATGCCGACAGCGAAGCCGATGAGGCCCGTTGCTTCGGCGAATGCGAAACCGAGGAACAGCGTACCGCGCTGGGCGGCGGCGGCTGCCGGATTGCGCAGCGCGCCTGCCAGGTAGTTACCGAAAATGTGGCCGATGCCGATGCCAGCACCACCGAGCGAGATTGCGGCGATACCAGCGCCGATGGCCTTTGCTGCGTCGAGTTCCATTTTAGTCTCCTGATTGAACGTTGATTGAGGAAGTGGAATTAGTGATCCACATGCATGGCATCGTTGAGATACATGCAGGTGAGAAGGGCAAACACATAAGCCTGAAGGGCGGCGACCAGAAGCTCCAGCCCCATCAGGCCGACCATGGCGGCGAGCGGCAGCCAGCCCGCCGTGACGCCGAGCATGACGACGAAACCCGCCATGACTTTGAGCATCATGTGGCCCGCCATCATGTTGGCGAACAGACGGATGGAGAGGCTCATCGGCCGGATGAAATACGAAACGATCTCAATGACCACGACCAGCGGCAAGAGCACGGCCGGCACGCCGGACGGCACGAACAGCTTCAAGTAGCCAAAACCGTTGCGGATGAAGCCGATGATCGTAGCGCCGATGAACACCGTGAGCGCCAGGCTGAGCGTCACGATCAGGTGGCTGGTGACAGTGAAGGAATAGGGCACGAGGCCCAGCACATTGGCGAACAGGATGAAGCAGAACAGCGTCAGCACGAAGGGAAAATACCGCCTGGCATTTTCGTGCAGGATCTCATGCGTCATGTTGTCGATGACTTCGTAGAGACTTTCGGCGATTGACTGCAGGCGTGTTGGAATGAGCTTGGTGGGAGCCAGAATGAACAGCGCGCTGGCGCAGGCCACGGCAATCACCGCCCACAGGGCTGAATTGGTGAAGGTGAAATAACCCAGCGGTCCCTCGCCGAACAGCGGCGTGATTAGGAACTGGTGAATCGGATCGATGATCTTCTCGCCGTGCTCGGGGCTTGCGGCAGTTCCTGTCGCTTCGGCTGTTGTCGTCACGTTCAATCCTCATCATCATCTTTGACGGAAGGCGCCACCGGGCCATCGCCGCCGAGAACTTTATCGGCCTGCTTCGAGTTGGCGAGACGCATGACGTTCACCACACCCGCAGCCAGGCCAAACGGCATCAACGCCAACATGATCCACGGCGCTGTGCCGAGGTATTTGTCAGCGAAGTAACCCAAAGCCATGCACACCGCAAGCCCGACAAACAGCTCGGTCACGGCACGCATCGCCAGACCCGCTGCCGAACCCTCAGTCGTATCGGGTCCCGCAGCTTTCTGACGTTCCTGAAGCGTCTTATCCAGCCGCTGTTCAAAATCGTCGAGTTGATCCGATTTCGGCTTGTCGCCGCGTGTCGTCATGCTCAAACTCGATCAATATTGGCCGCAGGCGTCTTTGGAAGCCCCTCAAAATCGAGCGCAACATAGTTGCAGGTCCAAATTGTGTCAAGAACTGGATTTTCGTTCTAAGATATTGAAGCAGCAGGATTATTTTACGAAGCAGCATGCTGCGGCGATTCGCGCCCCAAGGCTTGGCATTTACCCCGCTCAAGAGCCCAGAACGTTGATGCTGACGAGGTGTTCGCGAAGCGCCTGTGGCGTGGAGAAATGATGCGCCTTCATTCCCACGGCTTGCGCGCCCACCACATTCTTCAAGCTGTCATCGATGAACAAACATTCTGCCGCGTCAAGCCCGTTGCGGTCGAGCAGCAGGCGGTAAATCGCCGGGTCGGGTTTGACCAGCCTTTCGTCGCCCGACACCACAGTGTCGCGGAAATGATGCAGGAAGCCATAGCGTGCCTTGGTCTGGCGGAACTTGTCCTGGTTCCAGTTGGTGATAGCATAGAGCGGCGTGTCTTGCGCCTTCAGGTCTTCGAGAATGCCGACGGTGCCGTCGATCACATGGGTCAGCGTTTCCGGCCAGCGCAAGTGATAGGCGGCGATGGCATCGGCATGGGCGGGGTGGCGCGCCGTGGCTTCGGCAACAGCGTCCTCGAAACTCCGTCCGCGGTCCTGTTCAAGGTTCCAGGATGGCGGGCAGACATGCTCAAGGAACCACTCCACCTTCGCCTCGCTGGCGAAAATCTTGCGGTACAACACGCGCGGGTCCCAGTGCAGCAACACATTGCCGATGTCGAAGACGATATTCATAGGCGTGGCGACTCCAGAAAAGGTTGATACATCATGATGGCGTGGTTCTCGGTCAGGAAATCCTCACCCAGCCTTGCAGCCGTGACAGCATCGTGACGGATACGCCAGATTTCATTGTGGCGAGAATAGCCACCCCACCACTCATGACGCATCGCGTGATTGCGTTCAGCGATTTCATAACGGAACAGCTGTGGCGCACTGGATCGCCATTCGCCACGAAAGGTGTTGCCATCGATGAACACCCGCAGTTGATAGTCATCTGGTGTGCGGTTCTCAATCTGCAGGTCGATATAGTTCCATGCGCAGGTGGCCCCCGATCCAAACGGTTGCGTGCGGCCTGAGTCCGGAAACACGTCAAAGCCATGGCGCCAGCGCTCGGTGATGGTGAGTTCGGTATGTATGGTCATCCAGTAGATGAGGTTGGTCATCTGGCACAACCCCCCGCCCATGCCCTGTTGAACGCTACCATTGCGCAGCACCATGCCCACCTTGAAGCCACGCCTGGCCGTGGGCTTGCCCACCAGCCGCCAGAACGAGAACGTCTCGCCAGGCTTCAGGATCAATCCATCGATGCAGGAGGAGGCCACGCCAAGGCTCGCCACCTTGTTGTGCTGCAGCCACATGTCGACATTCTTCAGCTCACGGAGCATCGGCGTCTTGTGAGCGGCATGCAGATGCTCGAACGGTTCCGGACTCCGCTTCACCGCATAGCGCTTTCCCGGCAGGTGCCATTCCAACCGGCGCTTGGCAATGAACCAGGTTTTCCCCAGTGCCAGCCTCAAGGGCGAGCGATGAACCGGCTTGGGAAGCGCCTGGTTCAGACCGCCACCGCCAGCGTTTCGGCTTCCTGCAGGTTCACCGACACCAGTTGCGACACGCCGCGTTCCAGCATGGTGACACCGAACAGGCGGTGCATGCGAGCCATGGTGAGGGCATGATGGGTGATGATGAGGAAGCGCGTCTCGGTGCGTTCCAGCATCGCTTCCAGCAGGTTGCAAAAACGCTCGACATTGTGATCGTCAAGCGGTGCATCGACTTCGTCGAGCACGCAGATCGGCGATGGGTTGGTCAAGAACACCGCGAAGATCAGCGACAAGGCAGTGAGCGTCTGCTCGCCACCCGACAGCAGCGACAGCGTCGTAGGCTTCTTGCCCGGCGGATTGGCAATGATTTCGAGGCCGGCTTCCAGCGGATCGTCGGATTCGATCAGTTGCAGTTCCGCCTTGCCGCCGTCGAACAGCGTGGTGAATAGTTCGCCGAATTTCTGGTTCACGGTTTCGAAGGCATCGAGCAACCGCTGGCGGCCCTCGCGGTTGAGACTTGAAATGGCGCCGCGCAGCTTGTTGATGGCCTGGATCAGGTCATCGCGCTCCTTGATCAGGCTCTCGAGCTGCTTGGCAACCTCGACTGCCTCTTCATCGGCCCGCAGGTTGACGCCACCCAGGCGCTCGCGGTCTTCGCGCAGGCCCAAAAGCTTGTGCTCGATATCATCGGCGGCGGGGATCTTTTCAGGATCGAGCCCGGACTGCGCCAGGACTTCGCCAGGCAGGCATTGCAGCATCTCGGCGATGCGACGTTCGCACGCCTCCTGGCGCTGCGTGCTGGCTTCCAGCCGTGCGCCAAGGCGCGCATGGTCCTCGCGCGAATTCGCCAGCAGTTCCTGAACCGTCCGCAACTCCTGGTCAGCGCGGCGAACGGCATTCTCGGCGGTTTGCAATGCGTCGGAAGCAGTTTTACGCTGGGCTTCGGCGTCGGCCAGCGTGTTCATCAGCTTCAATCGCTTGTCAGCCAGCATTTGCGGCAGCGACGACAGTTCGAGAATGGTGGCACGCGTTTCGTCTGCCCGCACCGTGAGCTGGTCGATCTGTTCGCTTGCCCTCCTGGCGCGCCCGCTCCATTGATTTTGTTCAGCGGCAATCGCCGCGATCCGGTCGGTGCGCGCCTTGGCCTCGCGCTCCAGGCCATCATGGGTGGCGCGCGCCTCGGCATAGGCGGCGCGCTCGCGGTTCACAGTGCTGCGCAAGTCATTCAGTTCAGTCTGCAAGGTGTCGAGCACCGGCAGGCCAGCGGCCTCGGCACTCACTGTCTCGAATTGTCCACGCGCCTCGTTCAACGACTGCTCGATGCGGCGTTGGGCTTCATCGAGAGCGCTGGTCTGCGCCAAACGCTCCGCCACCTGGCGCTCGTGCGCGGTCAAGGCCCGGCGCGTAAAATCGATGGCCGAAACAGCAGCGCGATGACCCTCGCGGGCATCGCGCTCAATTTTGACGGCGGCCTCGAGCGCCACACGAGCGGCATCGAACTGCAGCTTGGCGGCTTCGGCGGTCTTCACAGCCTCGGCCATTTCAACCTCGAGCGAAGCCAGCCGGTTACGCTCGGCCAACCGTTTGGCGGCGGCGGACGGTGCATCGGCAGCCGCCGTGAACCCGTCCCAGCGCCATACATCGCCTTCGCGCGAGACGAGGCGCTGGCCGGGTTTCAATTGCGGCTGCGTGGCTTGCCCCAAGGCTTTGGACACAACGCCGATATGCGACAGGCGGCGCTGCAAGGCAGGCGGCGCCTCGACGAATTGCGTCAGCGCCCAGGCGCCATCCGGCAGTGCTGCCGTGCTGCTCAGCGGCGGCAATCCGCGCCAGTGCACCGGCGCGCCTTCATCCGACGCGGCATCGATGTCATCGCCCAAGGCTGCGCCAAGTGCTGTTTCATAGCCTTCGTTCACCTTGATCTGGTCGATCAGCGACGGCCACAATTCGCCGCCACCGCTCTTCAGCAGGTTCGTCAGTGTACGGACTTCCGTCTGTAGCCGCTCGGCCTTGCGCCGTGTGTCGTCATGGGCGCTGCGAGCCTCAGCTTCGGCGGAGCGGGCTGCACGGACATTGGCTTCCGCCTCGCCGACTTGGGACTCAAGCTCGCCCGCCGTGGTCAGCGCCATTTCGGCGGCGTTGGCAAGCTTCTGGCCATCGCCCTCGATTGTGTAGCGTGCCAGCAGTGCATTGCGCTTGGTGGTGGTTTCGGCCAACTCGCGCTCGAGCCGCGAGACCCGGCCGCGATGTTCATCAATGGCCCGCAGCATGGCATTGCGCCGCGCCGTCAGTTCGGAGAGCCTGGCATTGGCCTCATCGGCAGCTTCCTGTGCCCGTGCCAGCGCTTCGGCCACGGTTTGCAATGCCACCGCGGCTTCAGCCCGCATCTCGGTATCGGAACCCTGAGACTGCTGCAAAAGCTTGTCTTCATCGCCGAGCTTGGCCAGAACGCGATCCGTGTCGTTCAGCAGTTCCTGCTCGCGCGACAGATCGCTGTTGATCTGGGCGATGCGCTGGTCAAGTTCGCCACGGCGGGCTTCTGCCCGGCGCTCTTCCTCGTCCAGCGCGTTGCGTTCGTGGGCAATGCGCTGCAGCACCGCACCGCGGATCGCTTCCTGTTCGCGAAGACCCGGAAGATGCTCGCCCAGCTCGTCGCGCTGCCGCAGCTTTTCGGATGCGGCGCGTGTGTGCTCAGCCAGAACCCGCGTGGCTTCATCGAGGGCCGCCGCATCAAGCCTCGCGGCTTCTGCCGCATCCTTCCAGTTCACATAGAGTCCGGTGGCTTCGAGCCTGCGGATTTCGCCCGACAGCTGCTTGTACTTTGTGGCCTGCCGCGCCTGCCGCTTGAGGCTGTTCAACTGGGTCTCAAGCTGCGCGGTGACATCGTCGAGCCGCGTCATGTTCTGTTCCGCCGCGCGGAGCTTCAGTTCCGCCACGTGCCGCCGCGTGTGCAGCCCGGTGATGCCCGCCGCTTCTTCAAGAATGAGACGCCGCGCTTGCGGCTTGGCATTGATGATCTCGCCGATCTGGCCTTGCCGCACCAGGGCAGGAGAGCGCGAACCCGTCGAAACATCGGCAAACAGCAATTGCACGTCACGGGCCCGCACATCCTTGCCATTGATGCGGTAGGCCGAACCCTCGTCGCGTTCGATGCGGCGCGAGATTTCCAGCGTTTCATGGCCGGTATATTGCGGCGGCGCCGTGCCGTCGTCATTCGCCATGGTGACGGTGACTTCTGCCATGTTGCGGGCCGGGCGTTGCGTGGTGCCGGAAAAGATCACGTCATCCATGCCGGAACCGCGCATGGATTTGTACGAGCTTTCGCCCATCACCCAGCGCAGCGCCTCAAGCAGGTTCGACTTGCCGCAGCCATTGGGGCCAACGACGCCGGTGAGACCGGGTTCGATGAACAGATCTGTCGGCTCGACGAAGGATTTGAACCCCGAAAGCCTCAGCCGTGTGAACTTCATTCTGCCCCTGCCTCTATGCGCCTCAAACCCGCCGCTCAGAGCAGCGGGTCGATTGCCGCCTTGAACGCCTCGTAAGTGCGCTCGCCCTCGAATTGCTCGCCGTTGAGGAAGAAGGCTGGCGTGCCCTTGACGCCGAACTTCGCCCCGCCGTCGCGGATCGCGATGATATTCTGGGCCAGCGCCTGGTCCTTCAACGTGATGTTGAATTTTTCCTGGGTGAAGCCCGCCTGCTTGGCGATGTTGAGCAGGCCCTCGGCCGGATTCTGCGCCCAGGTTTCCAGTGTCTCGAAATAGATGTCGATCAGCGGGAAATATGATTCCTTCGGCGCCGCGCGGGCGATCATGAAGGCAGCCATCGCCGCGTCATTCAGCGGAAACTCGCGGAAGATGAAGCGGATTTTCTTGGTATCGACATATTCGGCCTTGAGCTTCTTCCACACGTCCTTGTGGAAGGCGGCACAATGCGGGCAGGTGGCGGAGGCATACTCGATCAGCGTCACCTTGGCGCCGTCGTCAGCGCCCAGCGCCATCTCGCCCAGGGCTGGCGGCTTGTTCAATTCTGCCACATCAACGGCAAGTGCCGGCGTGGCAGTTCCCAGCGCGGCGAACGCAACGGTGGCAAACAGAAGCTGGCGGCGTGAAATCTCGGTCATGGGTCTGTACCTACTAGATGTTGAGGGTTGAAACCAAACGTTATTTGTCTTGTGGAGAACTTGGGGCCGTCACTGCAACGTTCTCTCCCAGGCGTTCGAGAGCGGCCCTCAGTTGATCGTCTTTTATGGCGGCAAGTATAGGATTTTGAAGGAATTTTCCAGGTTTCTTTGGGGCAGGAGGAGTTCGCGCCTCGCGCCAGTCACCGGCTTGCACCACCTTGATCGCCACCACCGCCCCATAGCCAAAAAAACTGTTGATACGTCCGGTGATGCGGGACGCTTCATATTGTAGGTCGAGCGCCCGCCCAGGTGCTGCCCTGATGACCAGCGTGCCACCGGCTTTCTGCGCCTCTTCGCCGGCTCCTCGCGGCCATTTGATCCGCTCCGGAGCCGAGATGGCGCCCAGGTCTTCGCCGACGATGGCGTTCCAGTTGCTCACCACGTCGGCCTGCGCGAAGCCGTGCCGCGCGAAGGCGGTTCGGGTGATGGCGCGAAAATGTTTGCTCAAGGCTTCCATGGGCGTTCTATATCGCTGCTTCTTAACAGGAGTCGATTGCTTGCGCAGCAGCATGGCCAAACAAGGGCCGGGAAAGGATCTTTCCGCACAACTTCTTGATTGGTACGGCCAGCATGCCAGGCTGCTGCCGTGGCGCAGCCGTCCGGGCGAAATGCCCGACCCTTATCGCGTCTGGCTCTCGGAGATCATGTTGCAGCAGACCACCGTTCAGGCGGTGAAGGCCTATTTTCTGAAATTTGTGACCGCCTGGCCAACCGTCGAAGCACTGGCTGCCGCCCCGCTCGATGACGTGCTCAAAGCCTGGGCGGGACTTGGCTACTATGCCCGGGCCCGCAATCTCCATCGCTGCGCCAAGGATGTTGTCATTCGCTTTGGCGGGAAGTTCCCCGAGACTGAGCCAGACCTCCGAAGCCTCCCCGGCATCGGCCCCTATACGGCGGGTGCCATCGCTGCCATCGCCTTTGGCAAACGCCATGCGGCGGTCGATGGCAATGTCGAGCGCGTCATCACCAGGCTTTATGCCATCGAGACGCCACTGCCGGATTCGAAGCCCGAAATCCGGCAGAAAACTCAGGCGCTGGTGCCGGAATCCCGCGCTGGTGACTTCGCGCAGGCGATGATGGATCTGGGCGCCACCATCTGCACGCCGAAATCGCCCGATTGCCTGAACTGTCCGTGGACGGAGCATTGCGTTGGCCGGAAGCTGAACATCGCCACCAGCTTGCCGCGCAAGCGCCCCAAGAAGAAAGTGCCGTTGCGTCGCGGAGTTGCCTTCTGGATTGAACGTGAAGATGGCGCGGTGCTGTTACGGCGGCGTCCCGAGAAGGGCTTGCTCGGCGGCATGATGGAGGTGCCATCAACATTATGGGGTGAAGCGGCGTCAGATCCCGAGCCCCAAGCCCCGCTCGCAGCAGACTGGGAAAAAATCTCGGGCGTCGTCGAACACACCTTCACGCATTTCCATTTGGAGCTGCTGGTGATGAAATCGGTCTGCATCACTGACGGACCCTTCCGCGACGATGGTGACTATCGCTGGACCCGGCACGAGGACCTCGCCGGCGAAGCGCTCCCCACAATCATGCGCAAGATCGTCGCGCACGCCTTGGGCGAAGCCCCAAAACCCCGGCGAAAGATCTGATCTACCGCCGTCCACCCACCTCGTCGATATGCGCCAGCATGTCGGCGGGGTCTTCGTAGACGCGATAGGCGCCGGAGCGTTCGAGCTCTTCCGTGCCATAGCCGCCCGACAGGTACCCTATGCCAAGCGCGCGGGCGCGCTGTGCCGCCAGCATGTCCCAGATCGAATCGCCGACGACGCAAGCCGAGCCGATGTCGACGTTGAGTTTTTCGGCGGCAGCGAGGAACAGGTCCGGATCGGGCTTGGCATAGCGCACCAGATCGCGGGTGATGACGATGTGCTTTTCGGGATCGACTCCGAGGATTTTCAGCACTGGACCTGCCGTCTCGATGCGGCCCGAGGTGGCGATGGCCCAGGGAATGTTGTTGTCAGAGAGATAGGCCAGCAGTTCCTGCGCGCCGGGCAATGGCCTCGTCCGCATCGACCGGGAGCCATAGTGCTTTGCATGCAGCCGGCTCAACCGTTCCAGCACATCGGGACCGAAGTCCTTGCCCGTCTCGCGCGCCAGCGCCTTGGTGAAGAGCCCGCCCGACATGCCGATGCGGCGATGCAGCCGCCAAACCGAGACTTCGATTCCCAGTTCCTGCAAGGAATCGTGCCAGGCCAGCACGTGGTCATACACGCTATCGACGAGCGTGCCGTCGAGATCGAACAGGAACGAGGTCTGCTGGCGGGCTTTCATCGGCGGTCTCCGGAGTTTTCTTGGGCTTAGCCCCCGCGCCCATCCATCACAACTGCCTTGGTTGCAGGTCAGATCAGCAGCTTTTCGACAATGACCACATCGCGCCATTGCCCATCGAGTTGTCCATGTTTTTCATAGACGCCGACTTCGCGAAAGCCGAGGCTGCCGAGCAGCTTGCGGCTGGCCCCATTCTCCGGGAACACCCGTGACACCAGCTTCCACCAGCCCCGCGCCCGCACGGCATCAAAGAGCGCGGATAATGCGAGCCTGCCATAGCCTTGGCCGCGCCCGTCGCGCGCCACATAGACAGAAAACTCGCGGACGCCTTTATAGTAAGCCGCCGCCCGATAGGGTTGGGCTACCGCGAATGCCTTGACCACGTCATCGCCCGCCACCAGCAGCGGATAGTTGTTGGTGATCCACCCGAGGATATCGGCTTCACTGCGCGGCACGATCTGGAAGGTCGCAACCCGGTCTTCAATGCCCTCGTTGTAGATTGCCGCGATCCGCGCGGCGTCTGAAGCAATGGCGGCTCGAACGAAGCGTTCGCTCAAGCAGCAGCCCCCATTTCGGAGCGCACTTGCTGGCGCAGCACATCGATCGGCACCAGGTTCGGGCCTTTGCGCACATGCCAGAACGTCCAGCCGTTGCAGGCTTCAGCACCTTGCACATGGGCACCAATCTTGTGAATCGAGCCGCTCGCATCCTTGGCTGCAATCGAGCCATCGGCCCTGATTCGCGCGGCGATCCGCTGGGTCGGGTCCAACAGCGTGTCACCGGCCTTGACGAGGCCGCGTTCGATCAGCACACCGAAGGGAATGCGCGGCTCCGCCCGCTTGGCGATTGTCACCTTCAACGCTTCGTCCGACAGCGCCTCGGTTGCATCGATGCGCGCCATCGCCGCTTGCGCGTAATATTCCTCGCGCTCGATGCCGATGAAGTTGCGGCCCAATTGCTTGGCGGCAGCCCCCGTCGTGCCAGTGCCAAAAAATGGGTCGAGCACCACATCACCCGGGTTTGACGACGACAATAGCACGCGATGCAGCAGGGCCTCGGGTTTTTGCGTCGGGTGCAGCTTGTCGCCATCGGTGTTCTTGATCCGCTCTAGCCCCGTGCACAATGGCAACGTCCAGTCCGAACGCATCTGCAAATCATCGTTGAAGACTTTCATCGCTTCATAGTGGAACGTGTACTTGGATTTTTCGCTGCGCGACGCCCAGATCAACGTCTCATGCGCATTGGTGAAGCGCCGCCCACGGAAATTCGGCATCGGGTTGGTCTTGCGCCAGACAACATCGTTGAGAATCCAGAAGCCCAAATCCTGCAACACCGTGCCGACGCGGAAGATGTTGTGATAGGAACCGATGACCCACAGCGCGCCATCCGGCTTTAGCACCCGGCGGCATTCCGAAAGCCAGCCCTTTGTGAAGCGGTCATAGGTCTCGAAGCTCTCGAACTTGTCCCAATGATCATCGACCGCATCGACCTTGCTTTGGTCGGGCCGCGTGAGATCACCAGCGAGTTGCAGATTATAGGGCGGATCGGCGAAGACCAGATCGACCGAACCGGTCGGGATCTTCTTCAACTCTGTCAGGCAATCGCCGACGAGAATCCGGTTGTGCAACGGCCGGATGTCCGGCCGTGTCTGATATCCCATCGTAACCCTCACGCGAAACGCAACTGACTCAAGAATCGGCATCATGAATCGGTGTGAGTCCGGGGAGAATCGAAAAGCTCAGAGGTGGTTAACGGCTGAGCAACGCGGCAATCGGCGCAAAGCACCGGCGATGGATGGGCGAGGGGCCGTGGAGTTTCAGTGCGGAGGCATGAAGCGCTGTGCCATAGCCCTTGTGGCGGGCAAATCCATAGTGCGGGAAACTCACGTCATGCAGCCGCATGATGCGGTCACGCGTCACCTTGGCGATGATCGAGGCGGCGGCAATCGATAGCGAACGGCCATCGCCACCGACAATGGTGGCGACGTTGCAGTGAAGTTTCGGCGCGCGATTGCCATCGACCAGCGCCAATGAAACAGGCCCTAGTTGCGCTACGGCTTGTGCCATCGCCCACAGCGTCGCGGCGAGAATGTTGTCGCGGTCGATGCGTTCGGCCTCAGCAATGCCGATGCCAACGCGCGCTGTTACCATGATCGGATCGAACAGCGCCTCGCGCCGCGCCTCGGTCAGTTTCTTCGAGTCATCGAGTCCCGCAGGAATAGCAGTGGGATCGAGGATCACCGCAGCTGCAACGACTGGCCCGGCCCATGGCCCGCGGCCTGCTTCGTCGATGCCGCAGACCAGTTGAAGTCCGCGCGCCATCGCCTCGCGCTCAAAACTGAAGTCCGGCTTCCCAATGACTCCCATGCCGTCTTATCGGCGGGTGAGAGGATGGCCGTCAACGTTTCCGAGAAAACAGAGTGTTCACATCCGCATGCGGCATGGCGGTATCACCGAAAGTAAACGTGCCGTGCTCCGCCATCTCGCGGGCCGCCGCCATGAAGGCACCGATTGCCGCCCGGGCCAGCGAACTCCCCACGCTGATGCGCTTGACACCAAGTGCGGCCAGTTCGGCCACCGTGAAATGAACGCCCTTCAGCCCCATGATGACATTGACCGGACGGTCGACCGACGAGGTGATGGCGCGGATTTCTTCCGCCGTTCGAAGCCCTGGTGCGAACAGCACGTCGGCTCCGGCCTGCTGATAGGCCTGCAGCCTGCTGATCGTGTCCTTCAGGTCGCGCCGCCCATGCAGGAAATTCTCGGCCCGCGCTGTCAGCACGAATCCGCTGCCGTGCGCCGCCTCAGCAGCCGCGCGCACACGTTCGGTGGCCGCCCCGATCTCAAAAATCGGTTCGCCATCCTCACCGGTCGAATCTTCAATCGAACCGCCGGCCAGACCGATGGCAATGGCCTGTTTGATCGTCTCGGCGCAGGCCGCAGGCTCGCGGCCATAACCATTCTCCAGATCGGCGGCCACCGGCAGACTGGTCGCCGCGATGATGCCCGCCGCATTATCAAGCGCTTCCTGACGCGACACCGCGTTGCAGCCGTCGGGCCTGGCCAGCGAAAAGGCGAGGCCGGCACTGGTCGTCGCCAACGCCTTGAAACCCAGCAACTCCAGAAGCCTGGCACTTCCCGCATCCCACGGGTTGGGAATGATGAAGCAGCCGGGATCACTGTGCAGCTTGGCAAAGGCTCGAGTGCGGTTGTCAGTTTTCATCATTTCAGGCTCCCGCGGTCTCGAACAGTGTGAGTTGCTCTCCAGGCTGCGGCGGCCGCTTGAAATGGTCAACCGAAAGCTTGAGCCGCGACAGATTGAGGCCGAGGCGCTGGCAGGTCAGTTCGAAACGCCGCCCGATAGACCAGGCATAGGGTCCACTGCCGGTCATGCGCCGTCCGAATGTCGAATCGCTCTCTTTGCCGTCGCGCACTGATTTGACCAGCGACATCACCTTCGCCGCCCGGTCCGGAAGTGCGGCCTCGAGCCAGTCCTTGAACACATCGCGCACCTCAAGCGGCAGCCGCAGCATCACATAGCCCGCCTCCCTGGCACCCGACACATAGGCAGCCTTGAGAATGGCCTCGATTTCCGCATCATTCACCGCTGGGATGATCGGCGCCACCATGACGACGGTCGGAATGCCCGCCTCCGCAAGCTTCTCGATGGCCTCCAGCCGTTTCATCGGCGTCGCGGCCCTGGGCTCCATGGCGCGCGCCAGCTTGGCGTCAAGTGTAGTCACCGACAGCGCCACCTTGACCAGACCCTTGGCCGCCATCGGTGCCAGGATGTCGATGTCGCGGGTCACGAGCGCTGACTTGGTGACGATACCGACCGGATGGTTGAACTCCGCCAGCACCTCGAGAATGCGCCGGGTGATCCGCCGCTCGCGCTCGATCGGCTGGTAGGCATCAGTATTGGCGCCGAGTGCGATGGTGCGAGGATGATAGGATTTCGCCAGCAACTCGGCCCGCAACAGTTCGGGCGCATTGGCTTTGGCGAACAGCTTGCTCTCGAAATCGAGCCCCGGCGACAGGCCCATATAGGCGTGTGCCGGCCTTGCGTAGCAATAGGAACAGCCATGTTCGCAGCCGCGATAGGGATTGATCGAGCGGTCAAACGAGATGTCGGGCGAATCGTTTCGGGTGATGATGGTCTTGGGGCTTTCCTCGAACACCTGGGTGCGGAACGGCGGCAACTCCTCCAGCCCTTGCCAGCCATCGTCGAACAGCGACCGGCTGAACGCCTCGAAGCGCCCGCTCATGTTGATCTTGGCGCCGCGGCCCCGCGCCTGACTTGAAAGTGCCGTCAGCCGTCCGGCACCCATGATGGCCGGATCGAGTCCCGAACTCTGGCGTTTGTCGATCAAAGTGGACATGGCAGCAATGTAAGCCGATCTTGAGAACATAACAAGAACAATCTTGTTCAAGGCAAAAGACTCACGGCATGGTCCCGCGCCATGACCAGACGCCAGATTTTGTTAGCCCTCCTGCCACCGCTATTCTTCGGCACCGGCTTCACCGTCGCCAAACCGGCGGTGACGCATTTCCCGCCGCTGTTCCTCATGCTGCTGGTCTATGCCGGCATCGCTTTGGTGTTGGCGCTCAGCCATCGTGAAAAGTTGAAAACGCCACCGGCCTCGATTTTCGTGATTGCCGCGTTTGCCGTCACCATCCAGGGTGCCTTGCTGTTTTGGGGACTGCGCCATCCCGGCATGCCGGCGGCAGCCGCCAGCCTCATCCTGCAAATCCAGATTCCTTTCGCTGTGCTGCTCGACTGGCTCATCATGCGCGACAAGCTCAATCTCACCAAAATTGCCGGAACTCTGATTGCGGTGGCCGGCGTTGCCGTCGTCATCGGTCTGCCGGAGGAAGCTCCCGCCCTGTTGCCGACGGCGATGATCATTCTCGGCGCCTTCTGCTGGTCCTTCGGCCAGGTGCTGGCACGCAAGCTCGGCCGTGACAGCGGCGTGGGTCTGTTGAAAGCCAACGCCTATGGCAGCATTCCACAACTGGCCGTCGCAACACTTCTCCTCGAGCATGGCCAGTGGACGTCCATTCAAACCGCTGGACCCGTCGAATGGTCGATGCTCGCCTTCGTCGGTGTCGTTGGTTTTTATCTTGCTTACATGTGTTGGTTCACGTTGTTGAAGCAATGCCGCATGGACGAGGCGGCACCCTTCATCCTGCTGATGCCGGTGGTTGGCATTGTCACTGCCTATTTTCTGCTAGGCGAAACAATATCGGCCGCGCAGATCGTCGGCGGCGTGGTGATCCTCGCCGGACTTGCCGTCGTTTCGGGCCTCGGGCTACCGCGCAAAAAGAAAGGCCGGGTGCAAGACCCGGCCCCTTTGGCGATCGACTAGAAGTTACCGGTCGCCGGTCTCGCGCTGCTGCGAAATCATCAGTGTGCGCTCGTAGGCCGAGAGGCCAGCGGAACCCTCGATGGCGAGCGGAGCGGCTTCGGTGATGGTACCGTCCTGCACCGTCGAGGCGGCGGCACTGTTGTAATATTCGGTGTCGCGCAAATCGTTATTGCGGTTACCCGCGGCGAATGAAGCGGTAGACAGTGCGGCTAGGGCGGCAAGGCTGAGGATGATCTTGTTCATTTGAGTTTTCCTTGTGTGAGTGCGGGAGAAGAAGCTGTCTTCACGCCCGGTGGGTTGAAATGTTGGAGCTGTGAGTTAGTGGCGGCCCTGGTCGTTCATTTTGGACAGCCAGGTGGTACGTTCGAATGACGTAAGGCCTGAAGTGTCGTCAGTAACCGCCAGTGCAGCGCTGTCGCTCTGAACAGCCGAGTAGCCCTGCGTGGTGTAGTACTCGGTGTCACGCAAATCGTTATTGCGGTTATCCGCGGCGAACGACGCGGTTGACAGAGCGGCAAGGGCAGCAAGGCTGAGGATGATCTTGTTCATGGGGTAGCTCCTGTTTCATGTTGAGGGCCTGATGTTTCAGGCCCGGATGATTTTCAAAGTCCGCGTTCGGCGTCTCTGATGAGCTACATGTAAACCTTTTTCTGGTCTCGTCGATTCAACCCCGATAACAGCTCAGGCACATTTATTTCTGTTACAAAGCAATGCTTTAAGAGAAGGTTTCAGGTTTCAAGTAAATTATCCATCAACAAGTTACAGTTCGCCTCACGAGTGCGTGATGGGGTGAACCCAAAGACCTCGCGCCACGCGTAAATTTAGCCTCGCGCGGCAATGCCTGCGGACATTATTGCATCAGGTGATTGGTTGAATTGTTCAGGACCGCCAGAACGGCGCGTCAGCCCTTGGAGCGCTTCAGGTGTTCGTCAAGCCGCGGCATGATTTCGACGAAATTGCACGGCGTGTGCGTGTAGTCGAGTTGCGGCTTGAGGATGAGATCCCATCCGTCCTTGCAGGCACCAGGCGAACCCGGCAGACAGAAAATGTACTTGCCTTTCATCACGCCCGCCGTAGCACGCGATTGAATGGTCGATGTTCCGATTTTTGGAAACGACACCATGTGGAACAGCGTTCCAAATCCGTCGATCTCTTTTTCGAAAAGCGGCCGCATTGCCTCGATGGTCACGTCGTGGCCAGTGAGGCCGGTGCCGCCGGTGCTGATGATCACATCGATGTCGCTGCGGTTGGTCCAGTCACGCACCACATGACGAATGGCGCGGATATCGTCCTTCACCACCTTGCGCGCCGACAGTGAATGGCCGGCCGCCGCAACCCGGTCGGCGAGTGTTTGCCCCGACACATCGGTTTCAAGCGTGCGCGTATCGGAGATCGTGAGAATGGCGATCCTCACCGCTATGAATTGTCGCGCCTCAGTCATGCCGGAAACCTAAATTTGATGATGCCGCTTAGTCATCTTGGCCTGCGCAAATCCCCCGAACTATTCGCGCCAAAACAACTCAATCATAAAACACCATTCGCGCCGCAAGAACAAGAAAAACTCCGGTGGATATTGGCTTAATTCTCATTTGATCTTGACGTTACTGCAAAAAAACCGGCACTCGCCCAAGGCTTGTACAAATGCTCAACAATTTCCAGCCGGCCGCCAAACTGTCGCAAAACAGATCGGCGGATCACCGAATTGATCCTGTTTCACTCACATCAAATGGTGTTTGCGGCGGAGAGTTCAAGCGCTCTGCGCCAGACACCGAAAATTCTTTCCGTGACGCAAATATTACACAATCATGGCGCGTCAAGCATCTGCCGCAACGCCAGCATGTCGCGCCAGCTCAGGCGTTTCTGATTCGGCTGACGCAAGAGATAGGCTGGATGAAGCGTCGGCAATAACGGAATGCTCCGTCCACTGATATTTAAATTTAGCCACTTGCCGCGCAGCTTGAGAATGCCTTCGCTCTTTCCTGTCAGTCGGTGGGCGGGTGTCGCCCCGAGGCAGACGATGACATCGGGCCTTTGTAATTCGATGGTGCGCAGCAGGAAAGGCAGGCACATGAGCGTCTCGGCTTCCGTTGGCGTGCGGTTGCCGGGTGGCCGCCAGAAGATTGCATTGGTGATGAACACCGAGTTCGCTGGCTCGGCCGATAGCCGCGACAGGCCGATGGCAGCGAGCATGCGGTTGAGCAATTGCCCGGATATGCCGACAAAGGGTCTCCCCTCGATGTCCTCGTCGCGGCCCGGCGCCTCGCCGATGATCATCACGCGCGCCAGAGGGTTGCCATCGGCAAAACACAGCCTGGTCGCCGTCTTCTTCAACGGGCAGGAATCGAAACCCGCCAGCGCCTGTTCGATTTCGGCGAGGCTCTGCAGCTCCGCTATCCCGGCAGCAGTCACCTGAACAGATGGGGTAGTGGTGGAGAATGATGCAATGGGAACTGGCCGCGTGACGGCGGCCGGCGCCGTAGCCGGCACTATGACAGGAGCGGCTGCGGCAGGCGCAAGCCGGCGATCCACCGGCGCTTCGCCGATGATCTCGTCAGCCCCCATCTCGGCCAGCCAGCATAATGCTCTGGCGGCATCATGCGGCGTCATGTCGTTTTGCTTGTGTTCCATGTCCGAATTGGCGGCTTGTGCCGCCACCCGCCGCTACTATAACAGGCCCCGGCCAAAGAAGCATGGACGGAGTGAAAGCTGTGGAAGATATGCAGCGCGAGGCGATGGACTATGATGTGGTGATCGTCGGCGCCGGGCCCGCAGGCCTTGCGGCGGCGATCCGCCTGAAACAAATTTCGCCTGATATCTCGGTCTGCCTTCTCGAGAAGGGCTCTGAGGTCGGCGCTCACATTCTCTCCGGCGCCGTCGTCGATCCCATCGCCCTCAATGAGCTGATCCCGGACTGGAAGGAAAAGGGTGCGCCACTCAACACGCCGGTGATCGAGGACCGCTTCTATATGCTGGGGCCGCAAGGCGCACTGCGCCTTCCCAACCAGCTGATGCCGCCCTTGATGGACAACCACGGTAACTATGCCGTCTCGCTCGGCAATGTCTGCCGCTGGCTGGCCCAGCAGGCGGAGGCCTTGGGCGTCGAGATCTATCCAGGCTTTGCCTGCTCGCAAGTGCTCTACCACGACGATGGTTCGGTGAAGGGTGTTGTTGCCGGAGTGGCCGGCATCGGCAAGGATGGGCAACGCAAGGATGACTATCAGCCGGGCATGGAACTGCTGGGCAAATATGTCTTCATTGCCGAAGGTGTCAGGGGTTCGCTCGCCAAGGAGATCATCGCCAAATACGGCCTTTCGGAAGGCCGCGAGCCGCAGAAATTCGGCCTCGGCATGAAAGAACTCTGGGAAGTGAAGCCAGAGAATCACAAGCCTGGACAGGTCACCCACACCATGGGCTGGCCCTTGGGCCTCAAGACCGGCGGCGGCAGCTTCATGTACCATCTCGAGGACAATCTGGTGTCGATTGGCCTTGTGGTGCATCTGAATTACCAGAACCCGCATCTTTATCCCTACATGGAATTCCAGCGCTTCAAGCACCACGGCCTGATCGAGCCGGTGCTGCGCGGCGGCAGGCGCATCGCCTATGGGGCGCGGGCCATCACCGAGGGCGGCTTCCAGTCGGTACCGAAACTGTTCTTCCCCGGCGGCGCGCTCATTGGCTGTTCGGCGGGCTTCGTCAACGTGCCGCGCATCAAGGGTTCGCACAACGCCATGAAGACCGGCATGATGGCGGCGGAGGCTGCGGCGGCGGCACTTGCCGCCGGGCGCTCCGGTGACGAGTTGCGCGACTATGAAGAGGCCTACCGCAAATCCTGGGTCTATCAGGACCTGAAGCGGGTGAAGAACGTCAAGCCCATGTGGTCGAAGCTCGGGCTGATCGGCGGTCTGGCATTGGGCGGCCTCGATATGTGGATGAACCAGTTGTTCGGCTTCGGCCTTGGCACCTGGAAACACGG
>JANLTS010000005.1:0-8724 GCA_031363045.1 Hyphomicrobiales bacterium | reverse complement strand
GTTTCGGACTTATTGCGGTGCGTGGAACGAAGTTTTTTGCTGGACCCAGCAAGGGCGCTTTCGCGGTCTTTGTCGAACGTGGCTCGGTGAGGGTCGAAGCGGGTGGCGTGCCGCGCCGCCTCAATGCCGGGGAGGGCTGCGATATTCCCGCCGAAGGCCAGCCGCCCAGTGCCAAGAAGAAATGGGGCAAGGCGCGGATCGCCGAGGCCTACGCCAGCGTCGGTCTCTAAGTATCGCTCAAGCGCCAGGGTTCAAACACTTCCGTCGGCCCGAAGCCGCGGAGGTCGATGGTGGCAATGTTGACCAGTTCCCAGCCATCTGGCTTGGCTGCCTTGATGCCGGGTCCGGCAAGGATCGTGGTGCCCGTCACTTTGTTAGCTTCCTGAAGCCTGGCCGCCAGATTGACGGCGGCGCCATGGGCTGAGTAGTCGTATTTTCCGGCCGCTCCGACATCGCCCGCCAGCACTGGTCCGGTCTCGACGCCGATGCGGGTCCGCCCGAAGCCAGCCTGCAATGCTGCTGGTTGCTGGCGGTATGTCTCGCTGAAGCGGGCGATTGCGGTGGCACACTCAAGCGCCCTTGCCTCATGGCGCGGCAGTTCCAGCGGCATGTTGAAGAACGCATGTGCGGCATCGCCGACGATCTTGTCGACCATGCCGCCATGCTCGGTGACGATGCGGGTGACGCCTTCGAAGTAGCCGTCGAGCAGGTGCACCAGGTCCTTCGGCGCCAAGGCCGAAGTCATCGTGGTGAACCCCTCGATGTCGGTAAACAGCGCGGTGACAATCCGTTCTTCTCCGGCAATGCGTTCACCGCCTTTGCCTTCCGCCAGCTTGGCCACCACCGAGGCCGGCAAGCGCTGTTCGAAGCTCTTGCGGATCGAGGCTTCGCTACGGCGCGAGGCGGAATATTGCGATAACCCGCTCGCCAGGCCCACGGCGGCGATGCCCAAAGCCGGGGCAATGGGATCGAGCGCAACGTCCGCCACATGATAGGCCAGTACCGCAACACCTGCTGCCAAAAGGCTTGATCCGGCCGCAACAGCGGCGGAGGCCATGGGCTTCAGCCGCAGCGAAGCCAGAATTGTGAGGAGGGAGCCGAATGCCAGACCCGCCATCTCGAGCCATACCGCGAAGGCCGGCCGCCAGGGCACGTGTCCGGTTATCAGCTGGGCAGCAATGGCCGCCTGGATCTGCGAAGACGGTGTGAGGGGGTCCGCCGCAGTGGGCCTGAGGTTGCCAGCTTGCGCCAGGCTGCTGCCAATGAAGACCAGCTTGTCTTTCAGCCGCGGGTCGCCCAGCACCGGCACCTCAGCTGCCGAAATCGTATGGTTTGCCCAGTTTTGCGGACCCGGTGCGTGGAGGCGCAACTCGCCTGACGAATCGAGCTTCGCTGACATTTCCGCCACCGAGACCTGCGGCGCGGTTCCGCCGCTCAGAATGACCGCTGAAGCACCCGCCCAGAGCCGCACGGCGTCAACCGCGAGGCCGGGATAGGGCGTCTTTCCCGCCTGCACGACGGCTGGGACAGAGCTCACCGTGGCGCTGGCGTCACCGCTGATCGACACGGTGGCAAGCCCCACGGCGGGGCCGATGAATTCGGGGCAGGGCAGTTCGGCGCCATCGGCACGCCAGAGAAATGGAATGTCGACCGGCGGCTTCACCGCGACCGGCGAAACCGATGGCATTTTGGTGTCATGCCCCGGCAGCACAAAGCCGATGACGGTTGGCACCTTGCCGATGGCATCAGCCAATTCGGCATTGCCCGGGTCGCTGACGCCGCACTTGCCGCTCAGCACGATGTCAAGTGCGATGGCCTTCGGGGCGGAGGCCGCAACCGCTGCGACCAGTCGCGCCTGTTGGTTTCTGGGCCATGGCCAATTGCCAGTCGCTGCCGCTGCCGCGTCGTCGATGTCGACCACCATGATGTCAGGTGTTTCGGGCGGGGCGGAAAATTGCGAGACGATGCCGAGGGTGCGTTCGCGCATCGCCTTGTAAGCCTCGGGTTGCAGCGCCAGCAGCAACAGGCCGAGCACGGCCACCAAGCCCCCGGCCACCACGGCGCGCAGGCGTGGCGTCAAAGTGTGGACTGCCACTCTGCTCACTCTCCGTCCGCTTCGGCGGCCGACCTGAGGCGGGCGATGTTGCACTCCATGCTGCGGCCGTCACGGCGGATGGCGCCATGCTCCTCAAGTTCGGCCAGCGCGCGGTTCAGCTTTGGCCGGCTGGCACCGAGAATGGCGGCGATCTCGCCTTGGGCGAGGTCGAGCTTCAAGCTGGCGGAAGTGGGAAGGTTGGCTCCGTGGGTCTGGCGCAAGGTCGCCAGAAGGAACCGTGCCAACCGCGCGGAGAGCTCATAAAGTGCTACGGATTCAAGTTGATAGGTTGTTTCCCTCAAGCGTTTGCTCAAGTAGCGGATGAGTGCGAGCGCCAGTGTCGGGTGCTCAGTCAGGAGCCTGGTCAAGGCGGTGCGGCGGATCACCAGGCCGGTGGTGTCGCTATCGGCCGTGGCATCAGCCGAGCGCGGCTCGTGGTCGAGCACCCCCATTTCGCCAACAACCGCTCCATTCCCGGCATGGCGGATGGTCAGTTCCTTGCCAGATGCAGTGGCAAGGCCCAGCCGGATGCGACCATTGTTGATGACGATGAGGAATTCCGCCGGATCGCCTTGTTGGAAGATCATGGCGCCGGATTTCCAGCTGGAAGGTGTCGCGATTGCCGCCAGTGCCCGGATGTCAGCGTCATCAGCGCCGGAAAACAGTGTGCATCCCGCCAGAATTGTCCCTGTATCAATCTGCCCGGACATTTTCACTCCTTGGCTGCACTATAACATCATTTCCGTGCAAGCGGCAGTTGGCAACACTTTTGTGGACGCGTAACCACTGGATTTCAAGCTGGCTTTCGCCGATCATTGCCGGAGTTCAAGGATTCAACCGGCATGGCGCAACTCAGTATCCGCATCGATTTCGGCCCGGATTTCCGCATCGGACCGGGAAAGATCGCACTCCTCGAGCAGATTGCAGCACTTGGTTCCATTTCAGCGGCTGGCCGCGCCATGTCGATGTCTTACCGGCGCGCCTGGGAGTTGATTGACGATCTCAACACGACATTCGGCAAGCCGGTGGTGGATTCGAAGAGCGGCGGCAAGAAGGGCGGTGGTGCCACGCTGACGCCGCTTGGCCTCAGTCTCATCACCCGCTACCGGGCTATGGAGCGGGCGGCAGCGGTCGCCACGGCGGCCCATCTTGAGGCGCTGCAGGCTGAAATTGCCGCAGCCACAGGTTGACTCTCGTTATTTCCAGGTAGAAATGACACTATTGCTAAACGATTAGCACGCTCAGGCGATAGAAACGGCCTTGATCACGGCATGAACGGGCAATCCCGGTTTAAGTTTCAAGGCCGCCGAGGATTGCCGGGTAATGCGGGCATTGACGATCGTTCCGGTACAGTCGATGCCGACGTTGACCGACGCACCTGAGACGCCATCGAGATGCGAGACTTGGCCGCGCAGAATGTTCAATGCGCTGATGTTCTTCGGCTGCTCAGTCGCAATCATCACGTCGCGGGCTCTGATCCGTACACGGATTGTCTTGCCAATGTCCCCGGCCCGGCCTTGCACATGGATTTCCCCAACCGCGGAACGAAGCAGGGACATGTTGAATCCACTGTCGTAAGAGATAAAGTCCATGTCGAGAATGGCGCCGCCTTCATCGCGCTCTTCGGCTGGCACCAGGTCGAGCCTTTGCATGATGTCTTGAGCCGGTCCTGCCGCAATCACGCGGCCATTGGCCATTACAACGATATCACTGGCGAGCCGCGCCACTTCCGCCACCGAATGACTGACGTAGATGATGGGTATGCGCAACTCGTCGCGCAGCCGCTCGATGTAAGGGATGATCTCGGCCTTGCGGGCTGCATCAAGCGAGGACAGTGGCTCATCCATCAGCAACAGGCGCGGCGATACAAGCAAAGCACGACCGATGGCAACACGCTGCCTTTCGCCGCCCGACAATTGCCCCGGCTTGCGCTCCAGCAATGTTGCGATGTCGAGAAGCCCGATGATCTGATCAAAATCGGTGTAGCGCTGCGCAACGGGTGCGAACCAGCGGCCAAAGCTCAAGTTCTGCCGCACCGACAAATGCGGGAACAGCCGCGCATCCTGAAACACATAGCCGATGCGCCGCCGATGTGCGGGCGTTGCGATGCCACGTGCGGTGTCGGTCAGCACCTCATCGCCAATGACGATCCGCGCAGTCTGCGGCCTGACCAGCCCGGCGATGACATTCACCACCGAGCTCTTGCCTGATCCGGATGCGCCGAAGATCGCCGTCAGCGGACCCTTGGCTTCAAAGCTGGCATCGAGTGCGAAGTTGCCGAGCCGATGCGTTATGGCGACTGTGATGCTCATTCGGCGACCCGTTGGCTGATCCGCCTCGCCAACACTTCGGACGCAATGAGCGCCAGGAGCGAGATGGCCACCGAGATCAGCGTCAATCGCAAGGCTCCGGCATCACCGCCCGGCACCTGCGTGTACGTATAGATGGCCGAAGGTAGCGTCTGTGTTTCACCGGGGATGTTGGAGACGAAGGTGATGGTGGCACCGAATTCGCCCATAGCCTTGGCAAAACTGAGGATCATGCCAGCGATGATGCCGGGAAGCGTCAAGGGCAAAGTGATGGTCAGGAACACCCAGAGCGGACTCGCTCCAAGTGTTGATGCGGCGGCTTCGAGCTTCCGGTCCACTGCCTCGATTGACAATCTGATGGCACGCACCATCAGCGGGAATCCCATGATCGCACAGGCCAGTGCGGCACCGGTCCAGCGGAATGAAAAGACGACGCCCCAATCTGCCAGAGCCGCGCCAAAAATCCCTCGTTTGCCGAAGCTCAACAGCAACAAATAGCCAGTCACCACCGGCGGCAGCACCAGCGGCAGATGCACCAAGCCATTGAGGAGCTGCTTGCCCCAGAAGTCGTGCCGCGCCAGCAACAATGCCATGGCGATGGCCAGCGGCAGGCTGGAGAGCATGGCCACCAGCGCCACCTTCACACTCAGCCGCACGGCGTTCCATTCGTCGGGGCTGAGCGTGAACCAATCCATCCGCTAGTTGGTAGCAGGCGGAACGAGCAGCGTGAAGCCTTGGGTTCCGAAGATGGCCTTGGCCTTTGCCGACTGCAGATAGATCACGAAGTCCTTGGCGTTCGCGGCACTCGATGCAGCAGTGACAGCGATGGGATAGATGATTGCAGGATGCGAGTCCGGCGGAAATGTGCCGAGCACTTTCACGGTTGCTTCGGCTTTGGCATCGGTTGCATAGACGATGCCCAATGCGGCCTCGCCAGTTGCGACAAGCTTCAGCGCGGCGCGGACATTCTCAGCCTGCGCCACGTGCGGCTCAACCGTTGCCCAGACGCCAAGCGACTCCAATGCCGCCTTGCCATACTTGCCGGCGGGTACGGCCTTCACGTCGGCCATCGCCAGCTTGCCGCCATTCAACAGTTCGGCAAGCGGAAAGTTGGTTTCTATTTTTGTCTCAAGTTTTGAGTCCTGTGGCGCAATCAGAACGATCTCGTTGCCGAGCAGGTTGATGGCGCTGCCGGTTGCCACAAGGTTCTTGTCCGTCAGATAGGTCATCCATGCAAGGTCGGCGGAGATGAAGATATCGGCGGGCGCGCCTTCCTCGATCTGCTTCGCCAGTGCCGAGCTTGCCGCATAGGAGATGGCCAATTCATAGCCAGTGTCAGCCGCCCAGGTGGTGGATACCGCATCAAGCGCCGTCTTGAGGCTGGCGGCGGCGAAGACCGTCACCTTCTCCGCGGCGTTCGCAGGCACCACGACCAATGACGCGGCTGCGGCTGTGAGGAGGGCGGCGAACTGTCTGCGGTTGATCATGGATGTCCTCTGAAGTTGTCAGGGAAACGTTATATCCAAACAACTATAACAATATTGCGTATCACTCAAGCCGGTAAGCCAATTTGGCGGCATCATAGGCCAGATGCCGGGCTATTGAAGCGGCAGATGGCGCTGACAGCCGGTGCTCGGCCACCAGATTCCCCAGAAATCGGCAGATTTCCCGTCGCCAGACATCATGGCGGGCTGGAATCGAGAGCAGGGCGCGGGTGTCGTCATTGAAGCCCGCCAGATTATGGAATCCAGCCGTCTCCACCACTTGTTCGAGATAACGCCTGATGCCTTGCGGGCTGTCGTGGAACCACCACGGCGGACCGATCATCAGGCAAGGCCAATAGCCGGCCATGGGTGCCAGTTCGCGGGCATAGGTGGTCTCGTCCAACGTGAACAGGATGAGGCGGAATCCATTGGCCCCGCCGAAGCGCGACAGCAGCGGCTGAAGTGCGTGAACGAAATCTCCCGCCGCTGGAATGTCGGCCCCCAGATTAGGGCCAAAGTCCGCCATCAAATGTGGGTCGGTGTTGCGGTTCGATCCGGCGTGGAGTTGCATCACCATGCCATCCTCGGCTGAAAGAGCCGCCATTTCGGTCATCATCTGAGCCCGGAACAGCGCCTTGCCCTTGGCGTCGAGCTGGTTCTTCAGCGCCAGATCGAGAAGCGCCTGTTTTTCGTGGTGGTTCAGATCGGCCGTCAGCGCATCGGGCACACCGTGATCGGTGGCCGTTGCACCATGTTCGCGGAAGAAGGCGCGGCGCTTGGCGTGTGCGGCAATCATGCCGTTCCAGGAGGCGACGTCCTCGCCCGTCAGTTCGGCGAAGCGCTGCATGTTGGTGACGAAATCCGGATTGGCGGGATCGGTCACATCGTCCGGCCGGTAAGTGGTGCGGATGCGCCGGTTCAGGCCTTTGGCTTTCAAGATCTGATGGTGCTCCAGCGGATCGAGCGCGAATTCGGTGGTGGCGATCACCTCGACATTCGCCCGGTCGAGCACCGCCAGTGGCTTCAGATCATCGTCAGCCAACCGCCGGGTGATCGCCGTGTAGAGGCGTTCGGCATTAGAACGGTCGAGCTTCTCTTCGATTCCAAAGGCCCAGTGGAAAGCATGCTCGATCCATAATTCGGAGGGCGTTCCGGCAAACAGATGATAATTCGCCGCGAACAGCTTCCACGCCTCGACGCCTGAAACTTTCGGCGCCACTCCCCGGCGCGCCAGCCCCAGTGCCTCGTAAGATATGCCCTGACTCCGCAGCATACGGAGCACATAGTGGTCAGGCGTCAGGAACAACGATGTCGCATCGGTGAAATTGCAGTTCCCGGCAAACCATGCCGGATCTGTGTGGCCATGTGGGCTGATGATCGGAAGATCGGCAATCGTCTCAAAGAGGCCGCGCGCGTGTTTCAACGCCGGCCCGGAAGCCGGGAACAGGCGGTCAGGATGGAGATGAGTCATGTGTCGCGTTCCAGAAGCAGGCAGGCCTCGGTATGGGCTTCGGCAATCTTCGAGGCGTAGGCAGCAGCATTGCCGTGTCCATTGTAAGTGGTAGCGAAGGCTGCCCAATCCTGAATTTTCAAAGCCTCGGTGACGTTCTTTGCAGCGCAGAAATCAAAAAATCCACAAACCTGCCAGCGCTCCGAGCGCCCGAAGGCCTGGCGCATGGCGTGGGCCGTATCATAACCGATGACATCATGGTTGAAGCCCATGATCTGCGGACCCCCGAAACTGGCGCAGAGCGAAGCGGTTTCGCGCCCGGCGAGTCTTTCGGCCAGCCCCAGCGCCTGATACTCCGTGGACTGATCACCATGGAAGCGCCGCCACTCATCTTTTTCGTTGCGGCGAAATCGATGTTGTTCCCAACGCGCGCCATCGATGCTGTTCCTTCCGCCAAACTGGAAGTGCTGGTCGAACAGCGCCTCATGGTCCTTGCCCCAGCGGTTGAAGAACACATGCGCCTCGAAGCGCAGCACTGGTCTTCCCCGGACGAACGCCAGCGAGCCACACTCCACCTTCCACACGGCGAGGGCCGCAGCGGGCGCAATTCCCAGGCGCGCGCACAACCGGCCCAGCAGTCCGCCAATGCGGTTCCATGTGATGGCCATTGCCGTCGCATCGGGCAAGGGCTTGCGCGGGGCCAGCCGAACGCGGGCCAGCGCCGGGTCGGTTCGCAAGGTCCCCGCCGCCAATGGATTCACGCCAGCTGGCCGATGTCCTTCAGCATGTCCGTGAACCATGCCGTGCCGGGATCGAAATGCTTGCCGCCCTTGATGCGCGGGAACTCGATGGCGCGCAATTCGTCGCCGCGCTCTTCGTCGTGCCCGGCAACGCCTGAAACACCCGCCAGCGCTGAATCGACCGCCACATGCACCATGGCGCGGATCAAATCCAAATCCGCCTTGTTGGCCGCCGCCGAGCGTCCGAAGTAACCGGATTTCTGCACCAGCGTCTTGTCGGCACCGATCTTCTTGCCAAACTGTTTGCCGAACCAGTCGCCGACTTTAACTTGGTCAAGCCTGACATGGCCAAAAGCATCGCGATCAACCTTGTCGCCCTTGGCCTCAAGCTCAGCGACGATCTCATTCACGCAAGCCCCCTCGCTCACGAAGATCGAAACCGAATCCTTCTCGTCCATCACTTGTCTCAGGCGCCTGGCCTCGGCCTCGATGTCGATTGCCATCTCGGGCACATAGACGGCATCGATGTCCTTGTGGCGGCGCGACAAGTTGAGCTCGGGCAGGAATTCCAGCGCATCGAGGCGTTGGCGCCAGGCGCGCGCGGTGGCCGCCGTCAGCCAGCCGCAATGGCGGCCCATGACTTCGT
>JANLTS010000630.1:0-3228 GCA_031363045.1 Hyphomicrobiales bacterium | reverse complement strand
GCGGCGGCGGCGCTGGCGGGGCGGTTTGTGGATATCAGGAAGTAAGGCTGATTCGCGGCCGGCGAGTCAAGCGTTTCCGATAAATTTATTTTTAACCATAAACAGTCATGCGCATCTTAAACAGTTGATGAACGACCCGTTAAGGTCTATGTTATTGGTGGGGCGATAGAGTGACCGGCAAGTTCACGATTTGCCATTGATCAAGGGGAATAAAAAGTGAGTAGCTCTGTTCAGGCCGATGCCAAGTTCCTGCGCCGCGTTTTTCTGGGTTTGGTGTTTCTGACCTTCATCACCGGCGGCATGGCGGGCTTCACTGCTGTGCAGGCCATGACCGAAAAGTCTGGTGGTTGCATCCTCTTCTGCCAGTAAGTGGCGAAGCTGGACCTGGCCCCGCTTCTCGCCCCATCCATCGCTGAAATTGAACGCCTCGCGGCAAACGCTTTTGAGAGCTTGCCGGCGAATTTTCGTACTCTCTGCGGAGATGTCATTTTCTGTGTGGAAGACTTTCCCGCCAGTGATGTGCTGGCAGACATGCAAGCTGAAGAATTCGATATTCTAGGTTTGTTTCAGGGTATAGGCATCGCGCAAGATTCAGCGGTTGCCGAAACCGGCCGCATGCCCAATAGAGCGTATCTCTACCGAAGGCCTATTCTGGACTATTGGGCGGAGTTTGAAGAAACCCTCGGCCAGATTGTCACTCATGTGTTGGTGCATGAGCTCGGCCATCATCTCGGCCTGTCAGATGCCGATATGTCTGCAATTGAAATTCAGGCAAACTAACGCCTATTGCACACGCACCGGCGAATTGCGCGGCTTGCTGACAAACTCGACCCCGATCAATTCACCGTCGCGCCATTTGGTCTGCACGTCCCGCAATTGTCTGTCATTCGTCGTCAAGAGACCAAATGCCGGCGGCAAGGGAGTTTGGTCCTTGCATACCAATTTAGCACCTTTTTCCGATATCTCACGGACGGTACATCTGACCACGGTGTCAAAGTGATTGTAAACAATTTTTCCCAGCACAGCAACACGCTGACGCGGCGTTATACGTCTTTCCTGCACGGTTTCCACCCCGCTCGTTGTTTCAGCCAATTTCATCACCTCACCTGTTTACCCGTTGATCCCAACCGGGACTAGCACGAACACCCCGGTTGCCAACGCCAGTCACCTGACAATGCGGCCTCCGAGGCCTTCAAATTTATTCACACAGTATCAACATCGCTCTTAAGCCTGCGCCCCGCATGAGGCTTTCCTGCTGTGGTGCTCTGCTTCTCCATGCGCACTTTCGTATCCAGCATTCTCCCCGGAAACCGGACCCACAGGCCCAAATTCACGGCTAAACGACCTGACTACCTAGCGAAATGGATCGCGCATAATTCCTCTGATGTCAAGGTCGGACTTGGCAAACAACACGGCTCGGAAGTCAGGTTAACGATAGATTTTGCATTGACAATGGTTTTCTGATTCGATCGGCGCTCTGATTCGCATGGAGCACGAGAATGAACGACACCACCGACTTTTTCGCCGACGACGAGATTCCCCGGGCGCGGATAGCCTTGCTGTTGAAACATTTCTCCCGTCTTGAGGACAAGCGCGTGCGATGGCGTGTGGCATATCCCCTGGCCGAAGTGCTGCTCCTCCTGACCTGCGCGACCATCGCTTCATGCGATGACTTCGAGGATATCGCCGCCTGGGGCGAGCATCATCAGGATTTTCTGCGCCGCTTCGCTCCCTTCTATCATGGCATTCCCTGTGGACGCTGGCTGCGCATCCTGCTGAACCGGATCGATCCTCTGACCTTTGGATGCTGTTTCGAAAGTTGGATCAAGGCGCTGTGGCCCGGCCGTCATGATCTCATTGCCATTGATGGCAAGACCTCGCGCCGCACCCACGACAAGCGCAAGGGATTGAAGGCGCTGCACACACTGAGCGCCTACGCAACCAACGCCCACCTCACCCTGATGCAACTGAGTGTGCCGGAAAAGACCAATGAAATCACGGCCATTCCCGATGTGCTCGACCATCTGGCCGAAACCGGGCAGCTCCAAGGCGCTCTCGTCACCATTGATGCCATGGGCTGCCAGGTCGAGATCGCCGACAAGATCGTCGGGTACGGGGCCGACTACCTCCTCGCCCTCAAGGGCAATCATCCCACCCTCGAGGCCGAGGTCAAGTCCTACTTCGACACAGCCCCCGTAGAGGAGCCGGTCAGGGAACCTGCATATCCGAAAGGCCGGATTGATACAGCGCCCGCGGAGCAGCCGGTCAGGGAACTGGTCACCAAGACAACAGTCGAAAAGGGCCATGGCCGCATCGAGACCCGCATCTATACAGCCTCACAGAATGTCGACTGGATCAGGGGCGAAAAATCCGATCCAGACCAGCCGGGCTTCACCAACATCAAAACCCTGGTGCGGGTTGTCAACCGGACCGAATATCCCGACAAGTGCACCACCGACACGCGCTACTTCATCAGCTCGGCACCCCTCGACATTGACCGGCTCGCCAGTGGTGCACGCGGTCATTGGGGGGTCGAGAGCATGCACTGGATACTCGATGTCGAGTTCAACGACGATCTGTCGCGCTACCGCAGCGGCCACGGAGCCAAGAACATGGCGACCCTGCGCCGCTTCTCCCTCGGTCTCGTGCGCGCCAACAAAACCAAAGGAAGCATCAAAACCCGCAGGAAATCAGCGAGTTGGAATACCAACTTCCTCCTCGAGCTCCTACAGCAAAAATGAGCGTTAACCTAGATTCCGAGCCGTGGGGTGGATGGCAGGGTGACGGCGACCGGACTGTTGGCCGCGCGAATGCCGAATTTTATCGACCTTCTGGGTCAGCCGGAAGATGATCCAGGTTTCGGAGCGTTCCGCCGCACCGCGGGGCATGGCCGGCCGCTGGGATCAACAGCCTTTGTGCAAGAACTGGAAACCCGCCTTGGGCGGAGCATCTTACCGCGGAAACGGGGACCGAAAGCGAAACTGGCCGACCAAAGATAATAAGGTAATTAGGGTCCTGTCACGGTAATTTGTCACGGTAATTCCACGGTAATTCTGTCACGGTAATTCATTAGGGTCCTGTCACGGTAATTCACGGTAATTCCAGCCAATCGTATTGGCGATCGCTTGCGGAAGAAGGCGCCGGGCCTGTCCGGTCGCTGTGAGCTCATAGGCGACAGCGTTCCGGCGAAACAGGAGGTTCACGTCCGCCACAAATCGCGCAAGGCCG
>JANLTS010000588.1:0-9880 GCA_031363045.1 Hyphomicrobiales bacterium | reverse complement strand
TCCGCGCAATGGCCGCAAGGACCATCGACGATCTTTGGAAAGCCATCGGCAACATTTGCGCTCTCTTCACGCCAGACGAATGCTCAAACTACTTCGCCGCAGCAGGATATGGACTCAACTGAAAGTGCGACGCTCTAGAAGTAAGAAGCGCGATGCCTCATTTAGTCGCTTAACGTCACGCTAGATAATCGCCTCAATAGACCCCTAGTAGGAGACTTTGGGATGGCTAACGAAATACTCGTAAGAGTGGCTTTTATGATACTGAACGCCGCGTCGGCCGCGCTCGGGGCATACTGGCTTGTCTCAGTTTCCTTGTCAGGATTTGAAACAAGTCAAAACACCCTGTCAGGGCAAATTCAATCCTTGAGTGCCTCTCTTGATAGCGTTCGAGAGATTTCTGACGCACAACTCAGCGAAGCACGAGGCGATCTCAGCGAACAAATTGGCAAGTTAACGGCCTCAATTAATGGTCTATCAAACCGACTTGCTGACAAGCTTGACGAAAATTCTACGCAGGTGGCAGCTCTAAACGCTACGCTTGCGGGCGTTGACAAACGTCTGACGGAATCAATTCAACGCCAACTGGAATTCGAAAGGGCGGTAATGCTGCGAATGGTGCTCCAAGGTCCTATTGTCAAAAGCGGCAACAAGGAGCCACTACCCGCAATTAAGGATTGGGTACAGGCAGGATACACTGGTGAATTAGTTTTCGGGTCAAGTTCGGAGGTCGGTATACTAAAAGAGTGGGAGAGACTCGGAAATATCGAACCTTAGTAGAGTTGGGCACGGTGACAGTGTTGAACTGCACCCCTTGAATTCGAAGCTGTATTCGCGCAAACTAAAACCAACTGAACACAAAAATGAAAACCGCTGTAACCGATATTGCCGTGCCTCATTCAAGGGGTGCAGTCCAGCACTGTCACCGGCACTCGGAACTCCGTAACCCCTCGACAGTAACTCCCCGAAGATTGAGTGGGTAAATTGTGGCGTAGATTAGACTTTTTAATAGAAAGTGCGTCAGCCTTATGAGTGATCTTGATCGCGATACCGCGCTGGAAGAGTATCGGCAACTCTGGTCTTATTACTGCAGAACACTCGATACAAGATCTATGATTGTCGAGAACTATCGCATCTGGATAGCGTTGCCAGCCATTTACTTGAGCTTTTCATATTTCACTCACTATCCTTCTGGGCATCCTTCTGGGCACGAGATTCCAGGGTTTGATGAACTGAAGCTTGGGGATTTTTTGATCTCTGTTGATCCGATGATTTCAATCTTAGCGCTGTGTTTTCTTTCTATTTTGGGGTTGCTATCAACGTATTTTTTCATCATGGAAAATGTCAACTCTATCGCATATCTGAAGGCGATGAATGACAGCAGGGCGTATTTCAAAGGGACTTTTCCTTCACCGAATACCGTTAAGCCCTTCACCATTGATGTGCATCGCATGGAAATTTCAACTTCTGATGCTATGCCTTATGCCAGATGTGCTCCATTGATGGCTGCAAACGCGGCGATAATTTCGGTCGTGGCAGCAATGTTACTTACTACCGTTGGCAACGATCCCAGCTACCCATCGACTCATGTCACTGTATTTGGGTTCCTATTGATCGTTGCCATTGGATTTGCATTTCAGCACTTTGTTTTTGGTCTGACTGCTCATATTCAAGCACCGAAATTATTTCGAGAAATTTGGTGGCTTGGTTGTCATGGGTTTGTTAGGGACTGATGGCGATGTGATGGACAAGTTGCAGTGGAATCCGGAGTTACGGTGAGAGCTCATTCAATAGGATAACGAGGCTGTCCAGCACTGGTGTCATGGTTCGCCTCTTTGTTCCTTTACCTATTTCCCATCAAACCGCTGGCCGCGGACGATGAATATTCCACTTGTGGCACTGCTTTGATAAGTAACGACGAACGCCCCGCCGGGCTGGGGCGCAACGGAGGAGCGGATGTCGATGGGGATCGGAGCGGTGTTTGCCGTGAAGTTGCCGCCCACGGTGCCGCCGTTGGCGTTATAAAGGCGGCCCTTGCAAAGATCGAGGGCGTCCTCGGAATAGGTCACAACGAAGCCGCCGTTGCTGAGTGCGGCGACGGCCGGGTCGAGCTGATTGGCAACCGTCGCCACGTTCACCCTGAAATCACCGCCAACTCTCAAGCCAGCCGCATCGAAACGCTGTCCATAGATGTCGGTTTCGGAGCTGACGAGGATCAACACCTCGCGGACCACCACGAACCCGCCATTCTTCAGACCGGCCACAACCGGAGGCCTGGTCAGGCTTTCGACGGCCAGGTTGACGCGGAAGTCATCGCCGAGCGGCGCGCCGTTGGCCGCGAAGAGCCGGGCGTAGGTGCCGTTGTAGCCATTATCGACGATGACATAGCCGCCGGATGCCAGGGCGGCGGCCGATGAAAATTGGTGGGCGGCGGCTGGAATGGCGAAGGTGGTATCGACCCGCACTTCGCCGCCGATTTTCGCGCCGTTGGCGTTGAACCGCTGGACGAAGACATTGGAGTCACCCACCGGCCCTCCGAGGTTGTTGGATGTCCAGGTGACCACGAAGGTGCCATTTTCCAGTCCGGCAGCGGAGGGCCAGAGCTGGTCTTCGGCGGTTGTGGTGTTGGCCCGGAATTTGGTCCCGAGTTTTGCGCCGTTGGCGTTGAAGCGCTGCACCCACACGCCAAGCCCGCTCGGGTCAGGCGCTGCCCACGTCACCACGAAGCCACCACCATCAAGGGCTGCGGCGACGGGGCCGGTCAACACCGGAGAGGCGGGGAGGACTTCCAATCGTGGGCCAATCTTGACAGCGCTCTTGTCATAGCGTTGGCCGAAGATCGGATAATCCGGCCCGTCGCCGCTCCAGACCACCACGAAGCCACCGCCCGGCAATGGTGCAACAGACGAGTTCTGGGCCTTGGTGTTGACGAGGAATTCCCCACCGACCTTCGCCGCCATGGCTGGCGCTGCGGCGCAGAGGATGATCGACAGAAAGCCGAGAACCTTGATGATGCGATAGAGCATGCCTGTTACCCATCCTGCCAGGACGCCATCCACCCGATGGCCAGCTTACTGGGCCGGAAGCTACCCTCAATTGAGCGGCATTGACAAGACCAACGGCAGGGTTGCCGGGAACTCACGATATGACCGGCAGTCTACGGTGACATGATCAGCGAGTCTCAGTTATGGAGTGCATCCCACCACATCACCGCAGCACCAGAATTGTCCGGGTCAGGTCTGGCTTACATCAGCCGTTTGATGTCGGAGTATGCACCTTCGGTCTTGAGCGTGAGGGTCACGTCTGCTGCGCCGCGATTGCGCCAGAACCAGCCATGGTTGCCATCAAAACCGGCTGTCAGGACGCCCTCGGCACGCGGCACCGCACGGCCCTTCTCGTAGCTCATTTGAAGGTCACCGCCATCGCCATGCATATCGAAGTTGACCACGCCGCCTTCCACCGTCCAGGTGAAGTTGACCTTTGCACCCTTGACCATCACAAGCTTGATTTCCGTGCCTTCGCCGGGCTTCAAAGTCAGGGTCATCGTATCGCTCCGGGTGGCCGGAGCTTCCTGGGCATGGGCTGAACTGACAAACAGCCCCGCGAAGAATCCGCCAGTCACGCCGGATTGCTGGTCAGATGCCGGAACCCCTGCCGGAGCGGGCTGATCCATATTCCGATCCCGCTCCGCCTCTTCGGCAAGCTGGACCTTGATTTCACCCATTTGCGCGAGGCCGATTGCCCGGCCAATGCCTGTGGGGTCGATGTTGTACTCGGCAGGGAGCACGACAGTCACCAGGATGACTGCGGCCGAGGCGATGGCAATGAAGGTGGAACGCAGCAGCTGCTTCGTGGTCGGCAGTTCGGCGCGCGTGGGCAGGTCTGTATTGTACATCTAAGTTGTCCTTGTTTTGAGTTCAGGAAATAAAATAACCGGTGAGTTGATAGCCGATCAGCACGAAACCAGCGGTCATCATCACGGTGTTGGCGGAATAGGCGTGGCGCCAGAAACTCTCGCGCCGTCGCCAGAAGCCCATGACAATCAGAATGGCGGCGAGCGCCAGCATCTGGCCGGCTTCCACGCCGACATTGAAGGCGAGAAGGTTCGGCACCAAACCATCAGAGGCGATGTCGTAGTCGAGGATTTTCGAGGACAGGCCAAAGCCGTGACAGAGACCGAAGATCAGTGTTGCGGCCTTGGTATTGGGCTGGAAGCCAAACCACCGCTGGAATGCCCCCATATTGTCCATGGCCTTGTAGACCACCGACAGGCCGATGATGGCGTCGATGATGTAGCTGTTGATGCCGATGTTGAAATACACGCCCAGAAGCATTGTGGTGGAATGCCCGAGGGCAAACAAGCTCACATAAACGGCGATGTGTTTCAACTTGTAGAGGAAGAAGATCACACCCAACAGGAACAGAATGTGATCATAGCCCGTCACCATGTGCTTGGCGCCCAGATAGATGAACGGGATGATATTGATGCCGGTGATTTCCTGGATATAGCCCTTGTCACCCTCGGCCACGGCGTGAGCCATCGCCTCGAACGACAAGACGGGCAAGAGTAAGAATAGCGCCATCGCATACTGCGTAACTGCAGCCCAAAGTGCGAGGCGCAGCGGCTTGACGTAAGTCGTCATGCTTGAATTCCAATTGATGTTGAGCACAGATGGCCGCTGAGACATGGCCAGAATGTCAATCGAGGGCGACAAGCCTTGGCGGCCGCTCGAGTGGCTGCTCAACGAAGGTTTTCGATGCTTTCAATGTACTTCCCGACATCACGGGAGAAATCGGCAGATGATGATGGACGTGGGCCGGCAGTATGTTGCCAGGCACATGGTCGCTTGCGTCGTGGCTCTTGCTATGGCCGTCTTTCTGCTCTGCGCCGTTGTGCGAGACATCATCGGTCAGGACGCCTGAATAGTGGTCGTGACCATGTCCTGACGCGACGATCCCATGCGAGGCGATGCTATTCGCAAAACCACCAGCGACCGGCGAAGCCAGCAAGGCCACCAGAACAAGGACCAGAATGATTTGCAGCCGCTTGACCATCGCGCTCCTCATGTCCGGAGTCGGTTAACAAGTGCTTTATGTCGAAAATGGGTCGCGCCGCCAACGCATTTTTTCGCCAGGAAGCGCTTCGAGAAATGCGATGACTGCAGCATGGATCACGGTCGATACCGTGGCCAGAATTCCGGTGTCTGTGCGGTGCTGCATCAGTTGTCATTGATCTCCGAAGGAGCTTCCTCCCTCCCCCTTGTGGGGAGGGATCGAGGGTGGGGGGCCGCGAGTTACGCTGCCAAGCACCCCCACCCCTAACCCCTCCCCAAGAGGGGGAGGGGGACTGAAGGATCATCCTAATCAGATCGCCTCAGTGACCATGGCCGTGGTGCAAATCGGGAAAATGCCGGTGCCGGTGAACCATCGGCTCATGGCGATGCACATGCACGTGCGGTTCGCCCGGCGGGTCTGATTGCGCATGCGTATGCTGATGGTGCTCATCATGGCTGTGCCGGTGCTCATGCAGCATTTCGCCGTGGGCATGTTGGTGGTCATGGTCCTCTGTCAGGTGAAGCCACACGCCGAATGCCATCATGGCACCCGCGATCAGCAGGGTCATGGTCAACGGCTCGCCCAGCAGGCCAACGGCGATCAATGCGCCGATGAAGGGGGCGGTCGAATAATAGGCGCCGGTGCGGGCGGTGCCCACTTGCCGCAAGGCCAGAACAAACAGCACAAGCCCCACCCCATAGCCAAAAAAGCCGATGAGGGCTCCAGCACCGATCGTGGTGAGATTTGGAACGGCCGCACCCTGCGAGAGGGCAAGCAAGAGATTTACAGTTCCGGCCACAGTCCCCTTGATTGCCGTGGTCACAATCGGGTCAGCAAATGAAATCTTGCGGGTCAGGTTGTTGTCGATGCCCCAGCACAGGCAGGCAAGGGCAATCCACACCGCGCCCCATCCGAAAGCCATCTCGCCCGGTTGCAGGGTGAGAATGATGGCACCCGCCAATATCACCGCCGCGCCGAACAACAGCCGCCTGTCGACATTCTCGCGGAAGACCAGCCATGCAATGCCCATGGTTGCCAGCGATTCAACATTCAACAGCAACGACGCCGAAGAGGCAGACGTTGACTTGAGGCCGGTCAGCAACAGGACCGGTCCCATGATGCCACCAAACAGCACCACAAGCGCCAGCCACGGCACATCGCCTCGCCGCAGTGGTGCTTCGGACTTTGGCAAGTCCAGCACTTTGCGAAGCGTTAGAATTGCCGAAAGGCCGAGTCCCGACCCGAGATAGAGGATTCCCGCCAGCAGCCATGGATCGACGGACCCCAGCAGGACCTTGGCAAACGGCGTGCTGGCACCAAAGAGCAGGGCGGCCACCAAGGCCAATGTGGCGCCTGACCACGAGGCTTTGTCTTTCTTCAATGTCGGCACGGTGCAATCCTCAACTCAAAGCAGCATGGCGCGAAGCGCGCGCGAGGTCAAATTGGGGGCAGGGTGATGCGCCGGACTGTGGGGGTAAGCCAGGGATTCCGATAGTTGATGTGAGTCAACTATAGGACTGTCGAAATCACGACAAAAGACGTGCATAAGACGTGCGTTTTACGGCATTTTGGCGCCGTGTGAAGCCAGTTTTCACGGGAAACACGGCATTGCAACGCATTGATTCCCATTGCAATCCTGTTTCTAGGAATTGTTTCACGTGAAACATTTGGCCGAAATCACCCGCCCAAAAAAATCATGCCCAGATTCCAGCAAAACCAGCCCCTCCGCCACGCATTGCACCCAACCTGCCTTGGCATGTCTGTCTGGCGCCAAGACCTGATAGGAAACCCGCCATGCTGCCGCTCTCCATCCTTGACCTCGCGCCCGTCTCCGAAGGCGCCACCCCCGCCTTAGCACTCCAGAACGCGCGGGATCTGGCGCAGCATGCCGAGCGCTGGGGCTATCGCCGCTATTGGGTGGCCGAACATCACAACATGGTGGGGATTGCGAGCGCCGCCACCTCGGTGGTGATCGGTTTCATCGCCGCCCATACCTCGACGATCCGCGTCGGGGCGGGCGGCATCATGCTGCCCAATCATTCGCCGCTGGTCATCGCCGAGCAGTTCGGCACGCTGGAATCGCTCTATCCCAAGCGCATTGACTTAGGCCTAGGGCGGGCGCCGGGAACCGACCGCCAGACCATGCATGCCTTGCGCGTTGATCCCATGGCAGCCGAGCACTTCCCGCAGGATGTGGTGGAGCTGCAAGCCTTGCTCGGGCCGTTGCAGCCGGGCCAGGCCATTCAGGCGGTTCCTGGGACTGACACCAATGTTCCGCTGTGGATTCTGGGATCGAGCCTGTTTGGTGCACAACTCGCCGCCATGCTGGGCCTTCCTTATGCCTTTGCCTCGCATTTCGCACCCGACGCCTTGATGCAAGCGATGGAGGTTTACCGCAGCCGGTTTGAGCCTTCGGCGCAGCTGCAAAAGCCTCATGCGATGGCGGGCGTCAATGTCATCGCCGCCGAAACCGACGAAGAGGCGCGGTATCTTTTCACAACGCTGCAGCAGCGTTTCACCGACATGCTGCGCGGCGGCCGGGGGCTGATGAAGCCGCCGATTGCCGACATTGAGGCCTATTGGTCAGCGCCCGAAAAAGCCCATGTGCAGCGCATGCTCAGCTGCTCGTTTGCCGGTTCGCCAGCCAACTTGCGCGGCCAGCTCACGGATTTCATCGCGCGGACCGGCGTTGACGAATTAATGGTGGCGACCGCCGTCCACGACCACGCAGCACGCCTCAGGTCCTACGAATTGCTGGCAGCGATCTAGTTCAGTTCGGCCGTCGTCTCGTCGGTCTCGCGGTCATACTTTAGGGTTATGTTGGAGATGTTGCAGAGGTTCACTTCTTTCCACATGGTGGCGGGATAGTCCTCGGACCAGTCGACCTTCAGGTCCCATTTGCAGCTCTCGGGGTCTCCGGTAAACGAGATATCCACCGATGCACCATCGCCCAGAATGTCGTCGCCCATGTTGACTTCGGTCCATTGGTCGCTGCTCGAGGGGCCCACCTGAACCGCCTCAATGTCATAGCCGGTTGCATTGCTGAGCTTGAAATCAAGCCCGCCTGCCAATGCCGGTGTGGCGGCGATGATGGCAAGAGCGGCGAAAGCCGTTGTGTTGATGAAGCGCATGGTTTTCTCCGCTGAATTGCTCCGGGTGCGGCGGAGTGTGGCGAGGCCGGATGAAAAATCGGTGAAGGCGGCGAGTCGTTAGAAGGATTCCGGAGTTCCGGTGACACCGCTGGGCTGCATTCAGCTGCCGACTTCCGTCTTTGGCGCGGTTCTCCTTGTTGTAAGTTCTGTTGAGAAGATTGTCGCGCGGCCATTCACGCCCAAGGCTCGAGTACAAGCAATCGCCAGCAGCGCACCTCTAAGCCCGAGGCTCGATGTTCTGATTGAGGCGGAACAGATTGGTGGGGTCGTAGCGGGCCTTCAGCCTGGAAAGCCGCTCGTATTTTTCCGCGCCATAGGCGTTCAGCGCCACGTCCTTGCCCTGGTCGGCCTGTTCGTTGACGTAGTTGCCATTGAGCGAAATGGCGGCCAGGCCTCTGGCAGATTTTCTGCCCCAATCGATGTAACGCGCGTCATCAGCCGCATGATCCCACTGGGCGTTGGTGATCCAGTAGTAACTTGCGGCGCGGCCGGAGTAGGGTGTTGCCTGCTCATCGACATCGGTGACGGCGCCGCCGAGTTGCAGGATATAAACATCCGTTCCCGTCGCTGGGGCAGACGCAATGATCTCGTGCATGCACGCAATGGTCGGCACATCGATCTTGCCCAGGAAGCCGCCCTTGGAATAGTGGCGCTGGCCCCAGGCCGTCGCCTCGTCGTGACGTTTCTGCAGGTGGACATAGGGCATGTCGCCGAAACCGCCGGACTGTGGCACGGCAAGCTTGCCGAAGGGTGCCACGGCGGCGGCTGCGCCTTCCGCACTGCCGGACCAGCAAGCGGTGACAGTCACTTGCGACGGCGTGAAAGCGAAGTTGGTCGTCAGTTCGCGTGGTGCTGCGGCGGAAAGTTCCTCAAAGCCGCTCAAGACTCTTTGGTGATCAGCAGCGGCGTAAGTCCAGACGCCCACCACGATGGGGCCGAATGCATGCATGCGGAACCTGAATTTCGTAACAACACCAAAATTGCCGCCGCCGCCGCGCAAGGCCCAGAACAGATCGGGTTCAGTCTCAGGGCTGGCCCAGAGAACGCGGCCATCGGCGGTGACCACTTCGGCACCCAGCAAATTGTCGATGGTCAAGCCGAAGCGGCGGCTCAGCCAGCCCATGCCGCCGCCCAGCGTCAAGCCAGCAACGCCGGTGTGCGAAACGACGCCGGCGGGCGTCACCAATCCGGCACGCGCTCCGGCCGCATCGAGATCGCCTAGCAAAGCGCCGCCACCAACCTCGGCGGTGCCGAGGGCCTTGTCCACCACCACTGAATTCATCAGCGACAGATCAAGCACGATGCCGTCATCGCAGGTCGAAAGCCCGGGGAGGCTATGGCCACCGCAGCGCACGGCGAACAGCGCACCCTGGTCCGCCGCAAGACCTACGGCTTTCCGGACATCATCGACACTGCGGGCACGGATGATCGCGGCCGGCCTCCGATCCGCCACGCCGTTCCAGATCCGGCGATAGCGCTCATACTCGGCATGGTCCGGACCGATAACCAATCCGTCGAACTTGATCCCAGCGAGGGCCCTGCGAATGGAAGTTGCGGTCATTGGCAGTTCCCCTCGTGTTGACAGGGCAAATCAAGACAACCGGCTGAACCTCATGTCTCCGGGCCGCATGGCCGGGAAGCTGGCTGGGGGACTAGGACGTTAAGCTAGGCTTGTC
>JANLTS010000586.1:0-4883 GCA_031363045.1 Hyphomicrobiales bacterium | reverse complement strand
TCCGCGCAATGGCCGCAAGGACCATCGACGATCTTTGGAAAGCCATCGGCAACATTTGCGCTCTCTTCACGCCAGACGAATGCTCAAACTACTTCGCCGCAGCAGGATATGGACTCAACTGAAAGTGCGACGCTCTAGAATAGCTTGAGTTGATCGGGTGGCTTGATTGGTGCTGAAGGTTTGGTTGGCGGAGCATTGCGGGTGATGGTGGTGGCTGTCAGCGTGAAGGTGCCATCAGGCGCCGGGCGGACGAGTTGCATCGCGTCCTTCACATCGCCGGTGAGCCAGGTCTCGTAGTCTTGCGGGGCAATCATCAGCGGCATGCGATCGTGAATCTCGGCGATCTCGCGGTTGGGTGTGGTGGTGATGATGACGGCGGTCTCGAGTTCCGAACCATCCGCGCCCATCCAGTGTTCCCACAAGCCGGCAAAGCTGAACAGACCATGATCGGGGCGTTGGATGAAGTAGGGAATCTTGCGGCCCGGCACATCGCCCAGCCATTCGTAGAAACCATCGGCGGGGATCAGGCAACGGCGCCTCGTCATCGGATGGCGGAAGGTTGGCTTTTCCAGAATGGTTTCGCCGCGCGCGTTGATGAGCGGGCGGCCGGGCTTCACCTCTTTCACCCAGGACGGAATGAACCCCCAGCGCACCAGGGCAAATCGGCGTTGGCCCTCTTCCATGCGGACAATGGCAATCGGCTGGCCCGGCGCCACATGGGCACGTGGCGGAAATTCCGGGTGATCGAGATAATCGAACAGGGCCCGGCTTTCCGCCGCGCTCTTTCGGAAGCTGTAGAGCCCGCACATCCGGATCGACTCAGGGCAGCATGCCCAAGTCTTTCTTGCGCTGCTCGGCCCAGGCGCCAATCAGGCGGCTGGCAATGATGCCGATGAAGGCAATACCAAGGCCTGCCAGGAGGCCCCGGCCGGTATCGGCGCCAGGTAAGGCTTTGTAGATTTCCTGGCCAAGATCACGTGAACCGATCAATGCGGTGATGGCGACCATGGCGAGAGCCATCATAATGGTTTGGTTGATGCCGAGCAGGATTTCGGGGAAGGCTATCGGCAGTTCCACTTTCCACAGGCGTTGCATGGGTGTGGCGCCGGAGGCCGTTGCGGCTTCGATCACCGTGGCGGGCACCCGCTTCAAGCCCAGATGCGTGTAGCGAATGGCCGGAACCGTGGCGTAGAACAGCATGGCGATGACATTCGACAGGTCGCTGGTCTGAAACAGCATGATCACCGGGATCAGGTAGATGAAACTCGGAAACGTCTGCAGCAAGTCGCAGACGCCTGAGAGGACACGCGCCGCCGTTTCGCTGCGCGACGACCAGATGCCCAAGGGAATGCCGATCAGAATACTGAGAATGGTGCAGCCAGTGACGAGATAGATCGTCATCATCAGCGGCACCCAGAAACCGGTCAACAATAACAGGCCGAAGAAACCGATAGGTATCAACGCCAAGCGCCAGCCGCCAAGATACCAGCCAGTCAGAGCCAAGCCGCCGATCACCGTGGTCCAGGGCAGCCACAGATAGAAATCACGCATCGGCAGCAGCAGCCAGATGGTGATGGCATCACGAATTGGCTTCACATAGGGAAACAGGTTCTTCGACGTCCAGCGCACGAGGTCGTTGATCGGCGCGCCATAAGACAGCGTAAAGTCCTTGGGGTAGATGGCCAGGGCCGGAAACATCAACGACAGGACAATAGCAATCGCCGTGCCAATCAGGAACCAAAACAAGTGCCGGTGCCGAATGTGCCATAGCGTGCCGGCAGCGAAACGCGGGGGCGTTCGCTTTATGTAGGCTTGCGTCAGGCGATCGAGCACCAAAGCAATCAAGGTGATGGCGATGCCTTGCTCGACGGCCTTGCCGACTTGCAATTGTTGCAACGAGAACAGGAGTTTTTGACCAAGGCCAGAGGCACCAACGAGTGAGGCAATCACCGCCATGGCCAGCGTTTGCATCACAACCTGGTTGAGACCAAGCAGCAGAGCTTGCTGCGCCGATGGCAGTTCAACTTTCCACAACAACTGGCCCGGTGTGCAGCCCGACATCCGGCCGGATTCCAGAATGTCGGAGGGTACATTGCGGATTCCCAGTATGGTCAGCCGGGCCATGGGCGGAACCGCAAAGATCATGGTCGCTAGCATCGCCGGGACCTGACCGAAGCCGAAGAGGATCACCACCGGCCCCAAGTAGGCCATGTGCGGGGTTGCCTGCATCACATCAAATATGCTGTCGAGCAGGCGCTCGATTCTGGGATTGCGGGTTGCCCAGATGCCAAGCGCCAGACCCATCATGGTTGCCAGGGGAACGGTGACGACGACGATCGCCAGGGTCTGCATGGCGTCGGGCCACAGCCCAAAGACCGCGAGATAGAATGCGCAGAGCCCACAGAACAGGCCCAGCAAGCGGCCACCCGCCCAATGGCCCAGAAGGGCCGCGGCCAGTACAATCGCCGGCCATGGCAATGGCGGCAATGACCAGTTTGGCACGCCGCGATAGAGCAGCGCTTCGGCCAGTGCGAGTGGTTGCGCCAGAATCCACGAGATGACCCGCGTCACGGGTTTGGCGAAGGCGCTGAACCAGGCAAAGAAATCGGTAATCCAGTTCCGGGCCGGTACGAGCCACTCCTGTGGCCATATATCGAGAACAGGTATCGCTTTGGAAACGGCAATGCTGACGACTGCAAAGGCGAGGAGTGCCAAAGCCAAGGGAAGTCGTTTCATGGCGACTGTGCCGCGCATCGGAACCGTTGTCTGCGACACGCTCATGCGCCAGCCTCGGGATAGAGTGCCGCAATAATCGCCTGGCGTGTCACCGCACCGATGACGCGGCCTTCGGAATCCAACACCTGAACGGGCAGTTCCGATTCAAGGAGTTGGGCTGCCGCGTCTGCAAGCTTTGTGTCAGCTGATATCTTCTTGTTACTTACCTTGCCATTGTATTCCTGCGCGATGGAACGAATGGAAATGATCTTGTCGCGCGGCGCATTGCGGGTGAAAGCCTTGACATAGTCATCGGCCGGATCGGTCACCATGTCCTCGGGTGTTGCCAACTGGACCAGCTTGCCGTCCTTCATGATGCCGATGCGGTCGGCCAGGCGGATGGCCTCGTCGAAATCATGGGTGATGAACACGATGGTTTTCTTGAGCAGGCGCTGCAGGCGCAGGAATTCGTCCTGCATCTCGCGGCGGATCAGCGGGTCAAGCGCCGAGAACGGTTCATCGAGGAACCAAACATCCGGCCCCACTGCGAGCGAGCGCGCGATGCCGACGCGCTGCTGCTGGCCGCCGGACAATTCGCGGGGGAAATATTTCTCGCGGCCCTCGAGGCCCACCAGCTTCAACATGTCCTGGGCGCGGGCTTCGCGCTCATCGCGCGGCGTACCTCTGACTTCAAGCGGAAACGCTACATTGTCGATGACATTGCGGTGCGGCAGCAAGCCGAAATTCTGGAACACCATCCCTAGTTTGTGACGCCGGAGTTCGATCAGTTCGGCGGCACTGGCCTGCAACAGGTCCTTGCCGTCGAGCAGGATTTCACCCGAAGTTGCATCGTTGAGGCGGGTGATGGCCCGGATCAACGTCGACTTTCCGGAGCCCGACAGCCCCATGATGACAAGAATTTCGCCGTCATAGACATCGAAGGACACATCACGCACGGCGCCGATGTAGCCTCCGGCTTTCAAAGCGGCATCGTCCGGCTTGCCGCCGTGTATCTCGAGAAAGCGCTTGGGATCCTTGCCAAACACCTTCCAGAGGTTACGGCAGGATATTTTTATGGACTGTGACATGTCACCTCTTGCCACGGCAGACGAAGGCCGGGTGCGGGAAGACTATTCCCGACCCGGCCCACGACAAAAGGCTATTTACTGAACCCAGGCCTTCCAGGTCGCTTCGTTCTCGGCAACCCACTTCTTGGCGGCGTCTTCGGGCGTCATGCCGTCGACATCAACCATGGCTGCGGCGGCGGCAATCTGCGGATTGGAAAAGTTCACCTTCTTCAGGATCTCCGTCGCCTTCGGCCACTTCTCGGCCAGTTGCTTCGAACCGGCCTTCTTCAGATAGCCGCTCGCTGGTGCGCCGCAGTCATAGATGGCGTCCGGGTTTGAGCCCCATTTTGGGTCCGAGAAGCATTCGGCTTCGTATTTTGGGAATTCCACGAACTTGCCTTCGAATTTAGCTTCGATGAAGTTCGGAGTCCAGTTGAACAGCACCACCGGTTCCTTGCGGTCGTAGGCGGCTTGCAGTTCGGCCCAGAGTGTTGCGGCCTGTCCGACGGGTACTTCCTGGAAGTTCATTTTCAGGGCCTGAATGCGCTCGGAGTAGTGCTTGCCCCAGTCAGCGGGCGGGCCAACGAACCGGCCCTTTCCGCCAGTTTCGGCCGTTGCCAGCTTTGCGGCGCAAGCGTCCAGCGCCTTCCAGTCGGGGAGACCCGGGCACATCTCGTTCATGTAGCTTGGATACCACCAATCTTCGCGGGTAACGGCATTATGCGCGCCAAGATCGACAGCGCCTGCTGCAACCGCCTTGTTGAAGCTCTCGGCCTGTGAGCCTTCCCAGACTTCAACCTGAAAATCCATGTCGCCATTGGCAAGTGCTGTGTACTGCAACTGCGTATCGGAAGATGTGTATTCGACATTGTATCCCATCTGCTGAAGCAGCGTGCCCACCACGTTGGACAGCACAAGCTGGCTGGTCCAATTGTTGGTGATCACCTTGATGGGATCGGTCGATTCGGGCGCTGCTGCCCACGCGTTGGAAAGAATCGCGGCGCTTGCAAAGGCGGCCGCTGCAATAAGCCTTATAGATTTGGTCTTCATGACGTCGTCCTCCATTGGGTTAAGGCAAAGGAGACGGCTTGCTTCCTGGAT
>JANLTS010000584.1:0-11319 GCA_031363045.1 Hyphomicrobiales bacterium | reverse complement strand
TCCGCGCAATGGCCGCAAGGACCATCGACGATCTTTGGAAAGCCATCGGCAACATTTGCGCTCTCTTCACGCCAGACGAATGCTCAAACTACTTCGCCGCAGCAGGATATGGACTCAACTGAAAGTGCGACGCTCTAGAATTGCACCGCCAGATTGGCTTCGATCGAGTAGTTGTCGAAGTCCTCGAGCAGCAGCCCCGAGGCCTCGCCGGTGATCGCCAGTTGGGCGTTGCTGCCGAAGGCGAAGTTGAGGCCTCCTTGCAGCCGCAGGTCGGTGTTGGGGTCACTGTCGTCCGGCAGTCCGGTGATCGCCACGTCATTGAGGAAGGTCACATCAATAGCCGCACCGGCCCAGGGTTCCACCGTCGCGGTATCGGACAAGCGCAACGTTTTGCCGATCTGCATGGCGGGGACGAAGACACCCACTTCGATCTCGCGGTCCGGGAACAGGCCGTTCACTTCCTCCTCCCAGTCTTTCGACCAGGTCAAGGTCAGCGACGGGTTGAGGCGCCAGGTGCCGCTATACCAATAGCCGTTGAAGGCGCCCGAAGCCTGCACGCGATCGGTGTCGAAATTCAAGGCACCGCCGCTTGAATCGGATTCGATCCAGCTCCTCTGGGCATTGGCGGAGAACACGATGTTGTCAGTCAGCACCACGCCCAGATAGGGGCCGATGCCCAAGGTCTGGCTGCTGAAATCATCGAGCGGGCTCTCAAGGCTCGAGGTTTCGGCCGAGGCCAGGATGCCAAGCGTGAATTTGCTGGTGACCTTATAGTCGAGGCCGGCAATGCCGGTCGTCGTGCCGCCATTCAGACCACCGCCACTGGCCGCGTAGTCGCTGTAGACATAGCGGCCATTGGCCCAGGCGTTCCATTTCACTGTGGCGGTGGCAGCGGCTGCCACATCGGCAGTCGGCATGATGGTGATCGGTGTCAGCTGCAGGCGCTCATCGGCATCCGCCGAGATCAGGTCCTGCAAGCCCGCCGGCTCGATCGAAGGTGGTCCGATATGGAAGCTATTGGCGACGGCCCTGGCCACGACATAGGGCACATAGATGGAATTGAGCCGATTGAGGTCGCCGGCCGCGCAGGCGTTGAAAAAGCCGCCTTCGACCCGGACCAGGCAATCGCTGCGCGGGCCAGTCGTCTGCGCCATAGCTCCGCCACTTGCCGCCAATGCCAGCAACAGGCCAGCCATACTCGCACGATAGAACGTCATCTCGACTCCGCCCTTTCGAGGCCCCAGCCCGTTTAACACCAGAGCGGGGGTCTCCGGCAAGTCACTATTCGGCGGCGATTGCAACCGGCGGCAGACGCTGGGCCACCTCAGCCAGCGCCTGGTCCAGCACATCCAACCCGGCACCTGGCCTGCAGGCTTGTTCCGAAAGCACCCGCCGCCACAGCCGGCCGCCCGGCATCCCGTGAAACAGGCCGAGCATATGGCGGGTGATATGCTGCAGCCACACGCCCCTCGCAAGCTGTTCTGCGATATAGGGTTTCATGGCTTCGACGATATCGAGCGGCGAGCGGGCAGCACGCGTGGCGCCGAACACTCGACGGTCGACATCATGCAGCAGCCAGGGCGTATGGTAGGCGGCGCGTCCCAGCATCACACCATCGACATGCACCAAATGGGCGTCCGCCGCATCCAGCGACTCGATGCCGCCATTGATGATGATGGTTAATTCCGGGTTATTGCGCTTCAGACGGTAGACACGGTCATAGTTCAGTGGCGGGATATCGCGGTTTTCCTTGGGCGACAGGCCTTTCAGCCAGGCTTTGCGGGCATGGACGATGAATGTCGTGCAGCCTGACTGGCCGACCGTGTCGATGAAGCAGGCGAAATCCTCTTCGTCATCCTGATCGTCGATACCGATGCGGCATTTCACCGTTACCGGCACCGCAACGGCGTGGCGCATGGCGCCAATGCAATCGCGCACCAGGCCCGGTTCGGCCATCAGGCATGCGCCGAAACGGCCCTCCTGCACCCGGTCCGATGGGCAGCCAACATTGAGGTTGATCTCGCAATAGCCAAAATCCTCGCCGATCTGCGAGGCCTCCGCCAAGATTGCCGGGTCGCTGCCGCCAATCTGCAACGCCACCGGCTGTTCACGCGCGTCGAAACCCAGCAACCGCTTGCGGTCCCCATGACGGATCGCCAGTGCTGTCACCATCTCGGTATAGAGCAGCGCATGCGCCGACAACTGGCGATGGAACATCCGGCAGTGCCGGTCGGTCCAGTCCATCATCGGCGCAACGGCGAATATCTTGTCCCCTGCCGTTGGCGCTTGTCCTGTGGTGTTCATGGGTGGGGTTTAGCGCGGGGTGGTGGCAAAGCTCAATTGGAAAGCGTTCAGTCTGAATAAGTTCGACGAGAATTGCTAAGTTCTCGCGGTCTGATTTAGCTTTTCGAACAGAACAGCCACAGCCTCGGCGCCCGGATCATTGTAGCCGGAGAGGTGGATTTCTGAGACATAACTTGCGCGCCCAGCATTGGCGCGCAACATGGTCCCGGTCTTATCGGCGCCCTTGCGAGCAGCGGCGGCAGCTGCCTCAAGACCCAAAGGCAAGGCATCGAGAGCCGGCGATAACGCGTCGATCATTGTGCGATCACCGAGGTTTGCTCCGCCCACCTGCTGTATGCGGACCAGACCGGCTTTCAGTGCATCGACGGCATCCTCACCATTGGCGGAGGCATCGCCAGCCGCCGTGAAAAAGATCGCCAACAGCACGCCCGACGAACCGCCCATCGTCTGACTGAGTTCCAATCCGATGGCGCGGTAGAGCTCAGTCCAGTCGGCCAAAGGCAGCCGATCCAGCGCCTTGATCAATGCACGCGAGGCCGTGGCAAGGGTCGATCCCGTATCGCCATCGCCAGACTTCGCATCAAGTGCGTTCAAACTTGCTTCAGCGGCAATCAGGATTTCGCAGCACCTGCGAACCAAAGTTTCAGATTTGGTGTTCTTGGAAGGCACTGGCCGGATTGGTGTCAACCCTTTAGGCAATGGCAGAACCCTCACATTAGACACCGGATTGCATCCGGGCCAAGCCAAGGGCGCGGCTTCTGCCTGCAAGGCCGCGAGCGTTTGACCATCCAACGGCAAGAGAGAAACCGAGAACCCGTGCATGTCGAGTGACGTCATCATCGGAGCGGGGCCAACAACATGGCTGATTTGTTTGCCGATCCGCGACGCCGCCAGTTCCCTCGCGAGAACCGACATTTCCAGAGCCGTCGCACCACCAAGATTGTTGAGAAGGGCAACATAGGAGTCCGACTTGATGTTCGGCGCCAGGCGTTCGACGAGCATCTCTATGCCATGACGTGCACCTTTGAAGTCAACCTGTTCCACGCCGGCCTCGCCGTGAATGCCAAGGCCAAGCTCGGCCTTGCCAGCGGGAACACGATCTTCTTTCGGTGAGCCCGGCACCGTGCAGGTGTCGAGCGACATGCCAATGGAAACTACCCCGTCAATGACATGATTGGCAGCTTTGGTGATCGTATCGAGGTCAGCGCCCTGCTCCGCCAAAGCGCCAGCCACTTTATGCACGAACAGCGTACCGGCCACGCCGCGCGCGCGTGGCAAGTTCGGCAAAGCCACATCGTCATCGACAACCACCATGCTGACAGCAAGACCAAGGGCTCGCGCCCGTTCCGCCGCCAAACCAAAATTCAAGCGGTCGCCGGTATAGTTCTTGACAATCAGAAGACAGCCAGCAGACCCGGTCACGGCCAGAATACCAGCCAGCACGGCATCAACAGACGGTGACGCAAACACGTCGCCGCAGACGGCGGCAGTGAGCATACCGCGCCCTACGAAACCCGCATGAGCCGGTTCGTGGCCAGACCCTCCGCCCGAAACGAGGGCGACCTTTGACTGGTCCCAATCGGCGCGAACCACCACTTTGATGTGCGGAAAGCCATCAAGCCGTGCCAGCTGGCCGTTGGCGGTGAGCAACGTGCCGTCAATGGCGTCGGTGACCAAGGATTCTTTTTCGTTGATGAATTGTCTCATGGTCAGTCTCCTTAGGTGATACAGGCAAGCTGGTGTCGAAGTGAAATGGATCGGGAGGTTCTATCGCAAACTGGTCGCCGGGCTCAAGCCTTGTGCATAAACTACAACTCCGCTGCGGCCTTCATTCGATCCAGCGCAAACCGGCAAGAAACGCCCATGCGAAGGAACGGATCGGGGGGCAGAAGTCCCGGTTTTTCCAGTGACAAGGCGATGTCGAGGAGCTTGCCTCGATCGCCGAGTGCTAGGCGAACCGCCAGGCGGCCCAACATGCTCAAACGGGCGATGCCATTGCCATTGCAGCATCCTGTGAGGACAACATCTGGGTGCACTTGGTCTAAAATGAAACGGTAGCCCCGGCTGCCGGCCATCGTTCCTGACCAGCTGAATTCGATATCGTCTTCAGTGAGTGAGGGAAACCTGCGCTGCAAGGCAATCAAGTGCGTGGGTCGGCGATCCATCACCTCGGTTGCCGTCAGACCATCTGGCCGATACTCGACAGTGTTGCGGATCAGGATGCGGCGGTCAACGGTGAGCCTGGCCGTGGTGCCACCCTTGATCGGGCACAGGACGGCCCAGGGCGACGGATGGCCCAATGCGGCGTCTTCCTCGGGCGTCAAGGGCCGTGTCAGGCTGGCAGTCAGTGTCAACGGCAGCATCCGGTGTTTCATGTAGCCGAACCGCGGCAGGAAGGCATTCAAGGCGAGAATGACCTTGGCCGCCTTGATCCGCCCATTGGCGACTTCAACCACCGCACCGCCAGCCGGTCCGGTTTGAAGTCCGAGGGCCTTGGTGTTTTCATAGACTTCGACCTGCGGTGGAAGGTTATCGACAAGTCCCTTGCTGAACTTGGCCGGTTGCAGGAAACCATTCCCGCCGCCACCGATCCACAGGGCTTTCGTGTAGAATCCGGTGCCGAAACTCCGCTTGCACTCTTCTGCGTCAAGAATGCGCGCCTTGGCTCCCGCCTTGGTCAACACATCGGCATAGGCTTCGGCCTTGTCCAACCGGGTGCGATCATGAACAGCATATGAAAAGCCAGCGGCACGAAAATCGCAATCTATTCCAAGAGTCTCGATCAAGCGTTGGTTCTCCTGGGCACCGGCCTTGTCAATGTCGGTTTGCGCAAGAAACTTTGTCATGTTCTCGGTTGACGCGCCTTGCGCGAAGCCAGGCAAATCATAGCCGACGTTGAAGCCGGAGTTTCGAGACGAAGCACCTTGCGCAATACGTTGCGCGTCAATCAGGATAATCCGGTCCTCAGGTCGCCGCTCCGCCAGTTCGCGGGCCGCAGACAGGCCTGTAAATCCACCCCCGATAATCAGCCAATCGGCCGACTGCTCTCCAACCAGGGTTGGAAAATCCCGATAGGTACCAGCTTGCGCAATCCATCCGCAACGCATGACTGTCTTTCTTTTATCAGTTGCCTCGAGACACATGATCTAGCGGATACGTAGTTCTCAAACCATGGGCCTTGAGGCTGCCATCTTTGCATTCGCGATCTGTCATGGCATGCTTTGGTATCGCAACACGCGGAGGCCAATCATGCGCACGCATTTCCTCAATGCCACGATCATCGATGCCACCGGCGCTCCCGCCCATCGCGGCACAGTGACGATCGACGGCAACAGGATCGCCGCCGTCTGGCACGCCAACAACGATGTGCCGATTGCACCTGGCGATGACACGGTTGAATGCGAAGGGCTGACGATCATGCCGGGCCTCACCGAAGCGCATTGCCATATTTCATTCAATGACCTCACCTCGATGTATCAGGCTGTCGAGATTCAGCCGGAGGATCATTCGCTGCTGGCCTTGTCCAACGCACAGATGCTACTGGAGCGCGGCTTCACCAGCCTGTTCTCGGCAGCTTCCGCCAAGCCACGCGTTGACGTCGCGGTGCGCGATGCCATCAACAAGGGATTGTTCTCCGGGCCGCGCATGCGCGCTGCGGGCCAGGAGATTTCGCCATCGGGCAATCTCGGTGATCTTGACAACAATTATCTCACCTTCCCGCGCAACGTGCGTTTCACTGTCACCTGCGACGGGGCTGATGAATTCACCAAGGCTGCGCGGCTGGCGGCGCGTGATGGCGTCGATACCATCAAAGTCAATGTCTCGGGTGATCGCGACTGGGGCCACATGCATGCCGACGACACGGTGACGGTGATTGCCGAACGTGAATTGGCGGCGGTCATGGAAGTGGCCAACGCCCGCAGGCTCATGGTGGCGACGCATTGCACCAGTTCGTCAGGTGTCAAGATGTGTGTTCGTCAAGGTGTGCAAGTCATCTATCATGCGCCACATGCCGATACGGAGGCCCGCGACATGCTGGAGGCCGCGAGGGACAAGGTGTTCGTCGCGCCTGCCGCCGGACTGCCGATCAGCATGCTCAGGCGTCACAAGGAATTCGATCTCAAGTGGAGTGCGACGAAAATCGCATCAATGGAAAGCGAGGTCGAGACGGTGACGCGCTGTATGAGCGATCTGCACAAGCGGGGTGTCCGCGTGTTGCCGGGTGGTGACTATGGCGCCTTCATTACCAATCCAATGGGCGACAACGCCAAGGACCTTGAGCATTTCGTAACGCTGTTCGGATTTACGCCAATGGAGGCCATCGTCGCGGCCACACGTCAGGGTGCAGAACTGATGCGAATGGAACATAAGACCGGACAGATCAAGTCCGGTTTCTACGCAGATCTGCTGGTGCTCGATGGCAATCCGCTCGACGACATCCGCCTTCTGCAGGACCAGGCACGCATTCTGGCTGTCATGAAGGGCGGGCATTTCGCCAAACGCCACGCCTTACTGTCAGAAGCGCGACGCCCACGCCGCAAGGTGGCTTGAGCGGCTGGCGTTAGCGGACGCGTTCGCCGGTCGCCGCGTCGAACACAAAGAGGCGGTCCTTGGTGAGCAACACGCCGATCTTCTCTCCGGTCTTGCCGTTGAAATCCTTCGGCGCCTTGACGGTGACCATGTCGCTGCCGGACTTGACTGTCACCAGCGTGTGATCGCCGATCAGTTCCACCGTGTAGATTTCCGCTGCCACATTGCCCTTGGCAGGCGACACCACCGTGCAGTCTTCCGGCCTGACGCCAAGGATCGCCTTCGCCACCTTGCCCGACACCGGCACATCGACTTTGGCACCATTCGAATGGAAGACCGCACCGTCGAGTTGGCCATGGACGACATTCATCGGCGGCGAGCCGATGAACTGGGCCACGAAAAGATTGGCCGGATTGTTATAGATTTCTGCCGGGGTTGCCAGTTGCTGCAGGATGCCTTTTTCCAGAATGGCGACGCGGCGTGCCAACGTCATCGCTTCGATCTGGTCATGGGTCACATAGATGGTGGTCGTGCCGAGCGTGTTCTGCATATGCTTCAACTCGGCACGCATATGGCCGCGCAACTTGGCATCGAGATTTGACAAGGGCTCGTCCATCAAGAACACCGAGGGCCGGCGCACGATGGCGCGGGCCAGTGCCACGCGCTGGCGCTGGCCGCCGGAGAGTTCACGCGGATAGCGATGCAGGAGATCGCCCAGTTGCACCTGAGCCGCAGCATCCTTGATTTGCACTTCGGCATCGGCTTTCGCCACGCCACGAACTTTCAAAGGATAGCCGATGTTCTCGGCCACGGTCTTGTGCGGATAGAGCGCATAGCTTTGGAACACCATGGAAATGTCGCGGTACTTTGGCAGCACGTGAGTAACTTCGCGGTCACCGATCATCACGCTGCCGGAGGTCGCGGTTTCAAGGCCCGAGAGGATGCGCAGCGCCGTGGTCTTGCCGGAGCCCGAAGCGCCAAGCAGTACAAGGAACTCACCTGGCTCAACGGCCAGATTGAGTTCCTCGAGCACACGCACCGCGCCGAAGCTCTTCTGTATCTTGTCGAAGGTGACAGGCACCTTGGGATTTATGAGTGTCATTGTCAGCCCTTGACCGCGCCAAGCAGTACACCCTTGGCGATAAAGCGTTGCAGGAAGATGGCCATGATGATGACCGGGATGATCATCACCACGATGATGGCGCACATCTCCCACCATAGGATGCCGCGCTCTCCGGCGTTCTTGGCGGCCACCATGATCGGCATGGTCTGGGCCTTCGACAGCGAGAGGAAGACAGCCAGGATGTATTCGTTCCAGTTCAGAATCAAGGTCAGCAGCGTGATCGCCGCAAGGCCCGGACGCGTCAGCGGCAGTACGATGTCCCAGAAAATGCCGAAGCGCGTGGCGCCGTCGAGTTGGGCCGATTCCTCAAGCTCGATCGGCAGGCTGGCGAAGAAATCGTGCATCAGCCACACAACGATCGGCAGATTGGCAACGGCGTAGACCAGAATGAGGGCGAGATGAGTATCAATCAGGCCCACGGCCTGGAACATCATGTAGATTGGAAAGATGACGACGATGGGTGGCAGGATGCGCTGCGAGATGATCCAGAACAGGATATCGCCATTGCCAAGCTGTGCATCAAAGTGTTTTCCGAAGGCCCGCGCCAGCAGGAAGAACAAGGCCAGTCCTATTGCGCCTGACGCGGCCCAATGCAGGCCCGCATAATTCGTGGCGACGATGGCGCCAAGCGCCAATAGCACGAACATGAAGATGTTGCCGAATTTCGGCTTGTACTGGATGCGGGCCAGCGCATAGGCCGCCATGCTGCCGATGATCATGCACAGGGTGGTGGAGCCGATGCTGATCACGAATGAATTGGTATAGGCAAGAAAGACCTTGCAAATCTGCGGTTCCATCGGGGCGATTGCCACGAAAGGCGACAAGATGAATGCCACCGAATTATAGACATAAAGTCCAAGCTGGCGGCCGACTGCAGCGAGATCGCAGAACGGGTCGGTCGCAAACTGCGCACGCCAGCCATCGAGCGTCGGCGAAAAGTCAACGAAGGGGATGTAGTAGGGCCCCTCGTTGACAACTTGCGCCGACTTGAACGCGGTTATCACCACCCAATAGATCGGGAACAGCACGAAGATCGTCCAGAACAGCAGAAAGCCATAGACCACGAACTTCGCGGCAGGCGACATCTTGCCGATGGCCGGCGCCTCGAACAGCCGTTCCATCAGGCCGCGCCGGGACTCCTCAAATTTTAAGCCGGTCACACTCATTTGGCTTTCCGCAGCTGGCCGAGAACGACGTAGTTGAAGAACGACGAGCAAACAATGACTGTGAGAATCAGCAGCAGATAAGCGACAGCGGCCGAGTTCCCCATGTCATTGGCGCGCCACAGGAAGACCGAGTGCAGCGTCATCGATTCGGTAGCGATGCCAGGGCCGCCCGACGTCATGATGTTGGGCAGATCGACGATCTTGAAGGCCTCGATCATGCGGATGAGAATAACGGTCGCAGCAACCGGAACGATCTGTGGCCAGGTCACATCGCGGAAAATCTGGAAGCTTGATGCGCCATCCACTTGGGCTGCCTCCACTTGGTCTCGTGGCACGTTTTCAAGTGCTGCCAGCATGATGATGAAGATGAAAGGAATCCATTGCCAGGAATCGCCGAGGATGACGAACCAGCGCGCCGCCCAGGCATCGGTAGACCAGGCCCAGTCATGCAAGCCGATAAAGTCCCAGAACGGCTGGAACGGTCCCTTGGTGATATCGAGGATCATCTTGAAAGCATACCCGACGCCAAGCGGCGTGATCATCAATGGCACGAAGAACACGACGCGGAAGAAGTTCTTTCCCGAAATCGGTTGCGAACACAGGAATGCCAGCGCCGTGCCGATGACAAACTGCACGGCACAACCGATGATGACATAGAACAATGTCGTCATCAGCGTGCCCCAGTTGTTGCCGGACAACAGCGTGGCGCCCAAGATGAACGCAATGGCGATCGCCGTGGTGGCGGATATCAGCCGCCCGATCATGCCGATCCACGATGCACCATTGCGGAAAGAGCGATAGAGCCACCACAAAACCGCGCCGGTCACAGCGAGCCAGAACACCCAACCTATGACGCTGAGGCCCTCCAGTCGCCCGAGGAAATGGATTTGCTCGTTGCCGAGGAACTGCTTCTGGAAATTCTGCAGCCACACCGTCCGGAACTGCAGGCCGTTCGGTGTGAACTTCACCCGGCTGATTGCGAAGACGATGGAATAGAAGGTCGGGAAGATCGCGAAAATCAGGATGAGTGTGACGGCGGGCGCGATGAAATATGTGCCCGAGTGGCGGTCGATCCACTCGCTCCAGCTTTCAGAGGGAGAGAGGCCAGCCGGGGATGAACCCGGCTGGCCTTTGGTTTTCGTTGCGCTTGGCATTACCGGCTAAGCGTCACTTGCCGGTGCCGAGGGCCAAGCCTTGCGCCTTGATCTGGGCGTCACGGCCAAAGTCTTCGGTGATCTGCTCCCAGCCAGCTTCGATGTTCGTCAGAGCTTCGTCCACGGTGATTTCGCCCGCGAGATAACGGGCGAGCTCGGTGTCAAGCACCACGCCAGAGTAAGATTGGGCGCCGGGGATCTTAAAGTCCGAGGCCATGTTCGGGTTAGCCAGGGCGCCGTTGACGGCACCGAGATAGTTCTCGGCGGCTTCCTTGGAGAAGCCGGCCTTCACCCACAGATCGGTGTTGGAGAGCTGCGAGAGACGGTAGGCGTTGTAGCCGGTCCAGCCGATGGTGACATCGACATTAGATTGAGCGGCCTGGTTCATGTAGGACAGGAAGTCATAAGCTGCCTGCTTCTTCTTGGCGTCGATCTTGGCGTTGATGGCGCCAGCCCAGCCGCCGAAGGCCGCGAAGGGCGCGTAGTTGATGCCGTCGATGGCATAGGGTGCTGACTCTTTGGTCACGGGCACCAGCTTGCCGGTGGCACGGTCCAGCACTTCCTTCGAGCCCAGAGCCGAGATGGCGTAGAGCTTGTCCTTGATGGCGCCGGCGTCCTTTTCGATAGACATCGGGCCCGGATCGCCCCACTCGATCAGCAGGCCGCAACGGCCGGCCTTGAACAGACCGCGGGTATCGCCGATGTCCATGTTCAGCTCTTCGGCCGGACCGTACTTGCCGGTTTCCTTGTAGACTTCGAAGGCCTTCTTCCAAGCTTCGTTATTGATGACGGGCTTCATCGTGGCGCCGTCGAAGTGGAAGCCTTGAGCCGTTCCTTGCGTCTGCACATAGGCTGCAGCCACCGTCTGAATGGCGAAGTAGGACTGGGCATTACGCTTCTTGAAGATGCAAGACCCGTAGTCCGCCTCGCCGTCACCGTTCATGTCCTTGCCATGAATTGCGGCTGCAACTGCCAAATAGTCGTCCCAGGTCTTGGGCGGCTGCTGGCCGTTGGCTTCCAGAATGTCCTTACGATAATAGAC
>JANLTS010000583.1:0-2971 GCA_031363045.1 Hyphomicrobiales bacterium | reverse complement strand
ACCGCAATCGCGAAGATGACGGCGACATTGCCGGCATGGCCCTTGCAAAATTCGCGAATGAGATTCATGTCCGGCCCCACGGGTTTCGAGTACTCGTTTCGTCACTAAGTCGAAAAGTGACTAACCGGTGGTTGTCAGGAGTTGCCGTTCCTTGATCGTCACTAACAGAATGCTATCATCATCGATAAAATTGTTGGAAGCGCACATGCCCCACGAGATTGAAGCTCAAAAGTTAGACGCCCGGCAATGGTTCGAATCATTGCGGGACCGCATTTGCGATGCACTTGAGGCAATCGAAGGCGGCGAATGTTTCGAGCGAAAGGCCTGGGCACGGCCGGACGGCGGCGGCGGCGTCATGTCCATGTTGCATGGCAAAATATTCGAGAAGGCCGGCGTACACACCTCGACCGTCCATGGCGAATTCAGCCCGGAATTTCGGAAGCAAATCCCGGGTGCTGAAACCGATCCGCGGTTCTGGGCATCCGGCATTTCGCTCATCATTCATCCCTGGAACCCGTTCGTTCCCGCTGTCCACATGAACACGAGGTTCATCGTGACCACCAAGACCTGGTTCGGCGGCGGCGCGGACTTGACGCCGGTGCTCGACCGCAAAAGGACGCAGGAACACCCCGACACGCTGGATTTTCACGCCGCCATGCAAGGTGCCTGCGACGCCCACGCCGTGGCGGATTACGCAAAATTCAAGACATGGTGCGATGAGTATTTCCACCTCCCACATCGCAACGAACCACGCGGCGTCGGCGGCATCTTTTACGACCACTTCAATTCGGGTAACTGGAACGCCGACTTCGCCTTCACCCAGGACGTGGGCCGCGCCTTGCTGGACATTTATCCGAAGCTCGTCCGCCGCAACATGGACTTGAGCTTCACCGACGCCGACCGCGAGGAACAGCTGATCCGCCGCGGCCGCTATGTCGAGTATAACCTGCTCTATGATCGTGGCACGCTGTTCGGCCTCAAGACGGGTGGCAACGTCGAGTCGATCTTGTCGTCCATGCCGCCTGCGGTAAAGTGGCCCTGAAAACCAAGGACGCAGACATGGATCTCCGCAACGGCTTTGACATCAAACGCTATATCCGCACCATTCCGGACTATCCCAAGCCCGGCATCCTGTTTCGCGATATCACAACGCTGCTCTCCAACATGCATGGTTTTCGCGCGGCTATCGATGAATTGGCCTGGCCTTTCCTCAAGGGCGAAATCGATTATGTCGCCGGCATCGAGGCGCGAGGGTTTATCTTAGGCGGTGCCGTTGCCCACAATCTCGGACGCGGCTTCATTCCCATCCGCAAGAAGGGCAAGCTGCCGTCAAAGGTGATCGGCCAGGAGTATCAGCTCGAGTACGGCGTCGACACCATCGAGATCCACGCCGATGCCATCCAGAAGGGCGACCGCATTCTCCTGATCGACGATCTCATCGCCACGGGCGGCACGGCGGGTGCCGCCATCGACCTCATCCGCAAATCTGGCGGTGAAGTCGTCTCGGCTGCCTTCGTCATCGACCTGCCGGATCTGGGTGGTGCTTCAAAGCTTAAAGCCAAGGGCGTGAAGGTTCACACCTTGGTGAGTTTCGAGGGGCACTGAGCCGTCAAACATGATCTTATGTGCCGCCAAACACTTAAGCTGATATCAACAATCTTGAATTCAAAATTGGTGACCGAAATTGTTCAACACTTTGCATAGGGCCTGCATTTTTGCTGCTGCAATTTTTTTTATAGCACAGTCTTCACACGCTGCCAGAGTTACAATTGAAAAAGTAGACATCGTGCAGCACGAGTATGGTGATCGCTGCATGGTTGCTCGCATCCTTCTTGCAGGAGTCATTGTCGAAGGGGATGCCGACCGATTACGTAAAGAAATAGACGAGATTGCAAAAGAGGCGGCTGCGGCAAATTCAGTCTGCTATGTTAATGATGGTGTCAACTCACGCTTGATATATGTGAGCATGCAAAGCCCAGGTGGACTCTATTCTGAGGGTTGGAAGATCGCCAAATTGTTTGGCCAACCAGAAACAATCGCGGCCACCTACGTAGGCGACAGCAATTCTTGCTATTCTGCTTGCGCAATCGCCTTTCTCGGCGGCTCGGCCCCGGGAGCAGAAGGCTCAATCATTATAAAGCGTGCAATTCACCCTACCGCCAAGCTCGGCTTTCACGCGCCCTTTCCGCTGCTGAAAGAGAAGTCATATACCTCAGAAGACATCATAGCCTTCTTTTTATCGGCCTTCGCCGTGTCCCACGAGTTCGTAACAGACGCAAAATCACTAGGGATCGAGCCAGAGGTTGCCCAGTTGATGTTGCAACCGACGCCAGACCAATTTTATGATATTGATTCCGTCGGTCGCGCTCTTCTCACTGGGATAACGGTGACTCAGAGGGAGTTCACTTTTTCTGTCTATGGCGCTGACCCAGGGGAGATCACCAATCAGAACGTCGTCAATCTGTGCTTCAATAATGCAATCGTCAAAGCAAAGGGCGATACATCTTCATTCTTTGAATTCTTAAAACACGGGCAAGCGGCATCTTTCATCCCTGTCAGGACCAGTGCATCATATTTCGGCCGAGACAATATTCCTGCAGAGGCATTCATTGTTCCTGTTGCGGATGCGGGAGAAGGGGAAGTGCTTTCTTGTGTCGTGGTTGTTGCGCAAATACCCAGTACAGAAAATGAAAACGGAGGAACTAAGTTCGCTTGCCTTGGATTCGAGTACGGATCTGAATCACTTGCAGAAAAGATCACGCAGATGGGCACTGATTGGATTTGGCGCGACCGACCAGAAGCTGGATGTGCCCTATCCTCATCAATCTTGGCGCTAGAGCGTCGCACTTTCAGTTGAGTCCATATCCTGCTGCGGCGAAGTAGTTTGAGCATTCGTCTGGCGTGAAGAGAGCGCAAATGTTGCCGATGGCTTTCCAAAGATCGTCGATGGTCCTTGCGGCCATTGCGCGGA
>JANLTS010000581.1:0-2751 GCA_031363045.1 Hyphomicrobiales bacterium | reverse complement strand
GCGCCCGCCACGCGCACCTGGCCGGTGCGGGTGAGCTTGTTCAGATAGGCGAAGGTGACTTGCGGGAAATGCAGCTTGAACCAGCGGTCCAATCGCATCCCCGCCTCTTCGGCCGAGACAACGTGGCGTTTTACTTCGGTCATTGTGTGAGGGCGCGTACCAGATAATGCCCGGCAAATACAGCGGCGAGCGACAACAGCACAGAACCCGCCGCGTAGGTGCCTGCCAGGCCATAAGACTTCCGTTCCACAAGTACGGCAAAATCCAGCGAAAAGGCCGAGAAGGTGGTGAAGCCGCCGAGAATGCCTGTCGTCAGAAAGGCGCGGGTTTCCATCGAAACATTGAGTTTCAGCGCCATCAGTTCGATCAGCAGTCCCATGGCAAAACAGCCAATGACATTGACGGCCAAGGTGTGCCACGGGAAGTCCGAGCCCAGCAACCGGCCGGACCAGATATTGACGCCATAGCGCGCGGCCGAGCCAATAGCGCCGCCCAAGGCCACCCAAAGAATGGTCATGATCTTGAATTCACGCTGAAATTACGATCAAATACTTCCATCATGATAGCCTTGGGTCTGCGATGGAGTGGCAACATGACTGAGACTTACTGGAAAGACCCCCTCTGGCTCAAGCTTGAAGCGATGGAACTGGATGATCCCAAGGCGCCGGTCCCCTTGTCAGCCAGGCTCGTGGCGGAGACAGGACTTGATCTTCAAGTCATTCAAACCGCCATTTCTGAGTACAAGAAGTTCCTGTACCTGGCGGTCACGTACCAAATTCCCCCGGTGATGCCGGTGCAGGCTGAGCGGGTGTGGATTACCCACATCACCTATACCCGGCACTATTGGGACTACATGTGCGGAGAGGTTCTGGGTTTCGACTTGCACTATCGGTCCCCAGCCGAACTCGCCGAGGCGGATGGCAGACCAGATTATCGCGGGCAGATGGAGGCTGCTTATCTCGAGACATTCGGTTACCGCCCGCCACCGGGCCTCGATGAGACCATCCCAGAGCTCCGATCCAACTTCCTTTTGGGACTAGGGTATGCAGTTGGTTTCCTTGCCATTGTTGCCCCACTCATGTTTGCTACCAAGGGGCTTGCTGCTCTACTGGGTTTTTCGGCTGGTGTTGCTGGCCAGATGGCTGCGGCAATGGTCGGCGGCTGGTCCTGTTCGCGCTATCGCAGATCCTACCAGAGCGGACTTCCATCCACAGACGAAAATGTTTGGGAAGCGTTGCTTGCAATGTCCTTGCCGTCCCTCGGCAGCGCCGTTGAGCCATTCGGCACCATCCTCAAGAAGAACACCGGTTGGTCTGACAATAAGTGCGAAGCGGCGATCTACGAGTACCGCCGCTTTCTCATGGTTCGGTTCGTTGCCCGGCATCCCATTACGCCATCTGCGGACATCGACAAGGTCTGGCACGTTCATCTGATCCACAGCGAGCACTACTGGAATGAACTATGCGGCCGCATCCTCGGAAAACCCTTCCATCACAATCCAGCGACTGGCACAGCGGGCGAATGGGCCCGATTTCGTGATCAATACCTGAGGACGCTGGCAACTTATGAGACGCTATTTCGAGCAATGCCGCCAATAGGAACGTGGCCCCGCGACCCGTCAATCCATCAGGGCCGGGCGCTTTGGAGTGCAATTGCTGCTGCAACTGCCGTAGCCTGCGGTCAAGTGCTCTGGCCAGTGGTTCCGCTTTGGGTCGCTGCGTTGACTGCCGTCACCGTCATGGTGCCCGCAGCATTTGCCGGTTACAAATGGCCAGTAAATGACGCCCTCATCACACGGAAGGACTTCGGCAAACGCAGGTCGGGCCAGTGGGAAGTATCGGCAGGAGGTTGCGGTGGATGTGGTGGGTGTGGCGGGTGACCCTTCAAACCTTACAGCCAACCCTTACGCTTGAAATACAGGAAGGGCAGGATGGCTGAGGCGATCATCAGGACGATGGCGAAGGGATAGCCGAGTAGCCATTGCAGTTCCGGCATGTGGATGAAGTTCATGCCGTAGATCGAGGCCACCAGGGTTGGCGGCAGGAAGACCACGGCGGCCACCGAGAAAATCTTGATGATGCCGTTCTGTTCGATCGATATCAGCCCCAGCACGGCATCGAGCAGGAAGCTGATCTTGCCATTGAGAAAGGTGGCGTGATCGGTGAGCGAGACGATATCGCGCTGCACGATCTTGATGCGGGCGCGGTTCTCTTTCATCACCTTGGACTCGCGCATCTGGTCGATGATCGCCTGCATGAAGGCGACGACGCGGCCGATGGAGACGAGGCTTTCGCGCATCTTGGAAACGAAATCGCCCTCCTCGCCGATGTTTTCGATCAGCTCCTGCAAGTTGACGGTCTTGCGCTGGCTGGTCTTCTTGGCGCCGCTCAAGGCGCGCTTGGCGCCGAAGGTTTTTTTAGATGTTTCATCGACAATCTGACCGGCGCGCTCCAGGTGATCTGCGGCGCGATCGACGACGGCTTCGAGCAGACTGATCAACACGCCCCAGCCCGTCATCGCGGTGATTTGCGGCTTCATCGCCCGCTTCACATAGGCCGGGAAGGCCTGCGGATGATGATAGCGGATGGTGATGAGGATGTTGTCCTTGATGATGAAGGTGACGGGCGAGGATTCGGGCTCGTCATTGTCGCCACGGCGGATCAGGTTGGCGGTCATGAAATGCGCGCCGTCTTCCTGGTAGAGGCGCGATGATGCCTCGATCTCGGCCAGTTCCTCGCGCGTCGGGATGTC
>JANLTS010000556.1:0-6009 GCA_031363045.1 Hyphomicrobiales bacterium | reverse complement strand
TCGGCCACCACTTCGCCGCCCAGCTTCTTGTAGGCTTCCATGAAAGTCTGGCCGATGCCGACGCCATAGTCGTTGTTGACGTAAGTCACGGCAACTTTCTTGATGCCCTCAGCCAGCACCATGCGAGCCAGCACCGCACCCTGATAATTATCCGACGGCACGATGCGATAGACCAGATCGGCATCCTTCAAGCCGGTCATGGCCGGCGAGGTGGCCGTAGGCGAAATCTGCACGATTCCAGCGGGGATTGAGACCGCCTCGGCGGCGGCAATCGTGGTGCCTGACATCAACGCACCCATGATGACCGGAACATTCTCGATGTTGGCAAGCTTTCCCGCCGCGTCGACTGCACCTTGCGATGTCCCTGTGGTGTCGCCGAACACCGGCACGGCCATGCCATCGAGCAGTCCGCCCTGGGCGTTGACCTGCTTGACGGCGAGATTCACGGCATTCTGCAGCGGCGGAATGAAATTGGCAATGGGTCCGGTGATGTCCATCAAGACACCGATTTTGGTATCGGCGGCCTGAGCCATGAGACTGGTGCCCATCAGGGCCGCGGCAGCAACGGCGATTGTGATCTTCTTCATGTCTTCCTCCCTGGAGTTTTGCCTGTTATCAACTGAGCATTCCCGCAGGCTTTCGTCCAGAGGATCACGACATTCCGATAATTTCACCATCGTCACCACTTCTCTCGGCTGCGAAAGGCAGCATGCCGGAGGGCAGCGGCTACTTTCTTTATCACTCAATCGGCCAGTATCCGGGCAAAGCGACGGCTATAACGGCGGCGATGTCTGAGCTGGCGGCCGTCTGGGGTACGGCTGAAGACCGGCAATGGCCCTATCTCTTTCAGAAGCGGGCGCGGTTTCTCGACCTGTGGCGGGCGATCATCGCGGCAGCGCCCGGCACCACGACAAATTGTGAAAGCGTCACGCAAGGGCTCCACATGCTGGTCACTTCGCTGCCGAAGAATTTGCTGCGCGGACGCCGCGTGCTGGTTGCCGCCGATTGCTTTCCATCCAATCACTTCTTGCTTACTGGCCTTCAGGAACGGCTTGGTTTTACCCTCGACACCGTGAAGCCACGCCAGGGCGCTGCCTTTGTGGCGGATGACGACATGATCGCCCAATGGGACCATGATGTCGCACTGGCGCTGGTGACCTGGGTGAGTTCGACCACGTCGCGGCGCGCCGATCTCGTGGCTCTTGCTGCGCACGCCAAGGCCATGGGCAGCATCATCGGCGTCGACATCACCCAGGCGGCCGGCCTCTTGCCGTTTTCAGTCAATGAGCCAACTGTTGATTTCGCGCTTTCCACCAGCCTCAAATGGATGTGCGGCACGCCGGGTGCGGGCATTCTCTATGTGGCACCGGCCCTCATCACCGAATGCCAGCCGGAACTGCGCGGCTGGTTCAGCCAGGACAATCCGTTCAACTGGGCGCTGGACCGCTTCGAACTGGCGCCGGATATCCGGAGGTTCGACAGCGGCACACCGGGCATGATGGCGGCGGCTGCCACGGTTCCGGCGCTGGAATGGCACGCCGGGCTCGATCACGCAGCGATCCTCAATCACAACCGCGCCCTCACGGCTGAACTCATCAGCGCTGCCGATGAGTTGGGCCTCACCCTCCTCACCCCACGGCCGGAGGCAGAGCGTGGTGGCAGCATCATGCTGCACATGCCGTCCGGCTTGCGGCCTGAAGACATCTTGGCGGCACTGCGCGCGCAAGACATTCATGCTGACGCCCGCGGTCACACGTTGCGCCTGTCGCCGGGCGTCATGACAAGCAGCACTGCAACCCAACGCCTGATCGGCCTGTTGGCAGACGTGTTGCGACCATAGAACCGCATGCCTGAAGCAAATTCATCGTCCACGCCGCGTCATCTGGCTCCGGCAATCGCGGTTGCTCTCTGCGGCGCCATGTGGGGAGTCTTCTGGCTACCGTTGCGCTGGCTTGATGGCCAGGGCGTTGGCGGCGGCTGGGTAAGCTTGGTTTTCAATGCCGTCAGTGCGCTTGCGCCATTGCCGTGGCTGTTGCAGCGGTCACGCTGGGCGGGAGCCCGTTCACAACTGGTGACCGGCCTGCTGCTTGGCACCGCTTTCGCGCTCTATACCGTCAGCCTGGCGATGACCGATGTGCTGCACGCCATCCTGCTGTTCTATCTAACTCCCGTGTGGAGCACGCTAGGCGGCTGGTTGCTGTTCAAGGAGCGGTTGGGTCCACCGCGCATAATGGCCATCGTTCTCGGCCTCGGTGGCATGGCCCTCATCCTCGGCATCACCGATGGATTGCCGCTGCCCCGCAACGCCGGCGATTGGACAGCGCTGGCAAGCGGCATGTTCTGGTCGGCAGGCACCCTGCGGAGCTATGCCAAGCCGTCATCTGGCATCGCACTACCGGTGTTCCTCTTCTCACTTGGTGGACTCGCATCCTCCGCTATCATCCTTATGATCGGCAGTGCACTCGCCATGCCATTGGCCAATGCCGGAAATCTCCTGCCGGCGATGCCGTGGATGATTTTGCTGGCAATGATCTTCTTCGTGCCGCCAAACTTTCTGGTCCTCTGGGCAGCACAGCGCATCGATCCCGGCCGCGTCGGCATTCTGTTGATGGGCGAAGTCCTGGTCGGCTCGGTCAGCGCCGCACTGCTGTCGGGACAGCCCTTCGGACCGGTCGAATTTGCCGGAACATTGTTGATCGTTTGTGCCGGCCTGGTGGAAGTTCTGGGCCGGCGCTAGGCCCGGGGCTTGCCAAATCTGACATTATGCAACTACTCTCAGCAATGCGCTTGCGGACAAGGACTTCGCCATGAACATCGTTTCCCGCCACATCTGCAATGTCGGCAAGTTTGATCGCGATCCGGAGAAGTCCTACACCGTCCCTGCGCACCATTATTTCGATCCGGGCATCTATGAGCGCGAGAAGGAGGAAATCTTCTTCAAATCATGGAATTATGCCTGCCATATAAGCCAGGTTGCGGAACCCGGCGCCTTCGCGACCTGCCTCGTCGCCGACCAGAGCATCGCCATTGTGCGTGGGCATGACGGCGTCCTCCGGGCATTTTACAACGTCTGTTCGCACCGCGCCCACGAACTGTTGAAGGGTTGCGGCAAGGCTAATATCGTCACCTGCCCCTACCATGCCTGGACCTATCACACCGATGGCCGCCTGCGGTCCGCCATTGGCCAGAAAAAGGTCGAAGGTTTCGAGGCGGATGAATTCAAGCTCAAGCAAGTGAAGCTTGAGGAACTTGCGGGATTCGTGTTCGTCAATCTCGATCCTGATGCGGCACCACTTGCAACGCAGGCCGGCACGCTGGCCGAGGAAATCAAGGGTTACTGTGGCAACGTTCCCGAGCTCAAATTTGCGCACCGCCTCACCTATGATATCAAGGCGAACTGGAAGAACGTCGTCGATAATTTTCTGGAATGCTACCACTGTTCTGTGGCGCACCCGGCGTTCGTGGATCTGGTCGATATCAAGAATTATCACACCAAGACCCATGGTCTGTATTCGAGTCACATTTCACCGCCGGGGCGCGCCAACAACGCGGCCTATCAGATTCCGGCTGGCCAGGAGAGCAACTTCGCTGCCTGGTGGTTATGGCCGAATGTAACTTTCAATGTGTTCCCGGGGCCGTCAAACATCACCGTGCTGCACATCATGCCCACCGGCCCCGAGACGACGCGCGAACATTTCGACGTGTTCTTGCTCAATGAGAAACCATCAGAAAGCGAACTGCAGGCGATCAAATATATCGACGAAGTGCTGCAGGTCGAAGACATTGGCTTGGTCGAGAGTGTGCAGCGCGGGCTACACTCGCGGGGCTACAATCAGGGCCGGTTCATGGTGGACAAGGAACGCAGCTTCAACTCCGAGCACGGGTTGCATCACTTCCATTCCCTCGTGTTGGGTCTGACGTAAATCCCTGTTTGAATTGCTTGCGCATCAGCCAGCTTGATGCGGCAGCCAGGCCATCAGATGCGTGGCAACTGCGACCAGTTCATCATTGTGATTGGTCACTTCAACCTTGGCCAGGGTGCGGTTCTTGGCGCCGTCGATGCTCTCGACAACATAGCGCACAGTGATCGTATCGCCAATGAAAACCGGCTTTAGGAACCTGACCTTGTCGTAACCGAGCGACACCGGAAAGATCGCAGGCGCGCGCTCGGCCATCAGTGTACCGATCATCGTCGAGGTTGCCGACATGTAACCGACCAGCAATGCCCCATGGGCGATGCGCCTGCCATACTGGGTGTTACGCATGAATTGCTCGTTGACGTGATTGGGCGCCAGGTCACCGGTAATTCCGGCGAACAGATAGACGTCGCTTTCAGACACTGTCTTGCTGAAGGCTGTGCTGGCACCAAGTGCCGGGGTCAGGTCCATGGATCAATCTCGCAACAATGATTGGCCGGAATTCGCTCGCCGCCATAGACATAGACATGCTTGATTTTGTTTCTGCGGTAAAGCCGCTGTGCAAGTCAGCGTTGACGCGGCCAGCGCCGTTCGCCAGATTAGACCCGCCGAAATCGCAACGGAACTTCATGCCCAGAACCTTCGATCTCGTTATCTTCGACTGCGACGGCGTGCTGGTGGATAGCGAAATGCTGAGTGCGCGGGTGCTGATGGGCTTGATGGCGGACGTGGGCTTGCCGATCACACCGGAGATTTTTCGCAGCGATTTCCTTGGCCGCAGCTTTGCCGCAGCGGCAGCACGCGTCGAGGAACGCTTTCAGGCCAGACTGCCGGACGGATTCCAGCTTAGGTACCGCCAACAGCTTCTCACCTGCATGCAGAGCGAACTGCAACCGATGGCTGGCATCCGCGATCTCCTCGCATCCATGACGGTTCCTTTCTGCCTTGCCACCGGAAGCAGTCCGCAACGGCTGGCGCTGTCACTGCAAATCGCCGGGCTCAGCAACTTTTTCGCCGGCCGCGCCTTTACCGCGTCGGAAGTGGAACATGGGAAACCCGCACCCGACCTCTGCCTTTATGCCGCCGCCCGCATGCAAGTGGACACATCTCGCTGCCTTGTCATCGAGGACAGCGAAATGGGAGTGCGCGCGGCTTTGGCCGCCAAGATGCAGGTCTGGCATTTTGCCGGTGGCGCCCACATCAAAGCGGGCTATCGCCTGCCCGATGGCGTTACCGCCAGCCGGGTAATTGCCGACATGGCGGAACTCGAATTAGCCTTCCGCGAAAATGCGCTTTGCTGAAACGGCATTGTGCCGATAGGTTCGCCCGCAAACGAGGACGTGACTGTTGGCGCGAAAACCCGATTCCGAAACCGACCGGCTCGATGATGCGGCACGTGCCGGCTGGCTCTATTACATCGCCGGCAATACCCAGGACGAGATTGCCCGCAAGCTTGGCGTGTCGCGGCAGACAGCCCAGAGGCTGGTCTCGCTGTCGATCAGCGAACGGCTGATCCGGGTGCGGCTCGATCACCCGATCGGCCGTTGTCTCGAATTGTCGGAACGCATGAAGAGCGCATTTGGCATCTTGTCGTGCGAGGTGGTGCCGTCTGATCCGGAATCGACATCCATCACCATCGGCATTGCTGAGGCGGCGGCAGCCGAACTCGAACGTTATCTCGTCTCGCAACATCCGGTCATCGCCGGCATGGGCACCGGCCGCATGTTGCGCGCAATGGTTGAACAGCTCACCCCAATGGACTGTCCGCAGCACAAGGTCGTGTCGCTGGTCGGCAACATCGGGCCGGACGGATCGGCCTCGCAATATGATGTCGTCAGCCGCATCAGTGACCGGGTGAAGGCGCCGCATTATCCGATGCCGCTGCCGGTTATCGCCTCAACGGTGCACGAAAAATCGTTGCTCCTGGCCCAAAAGACTTTGCGCAATGTCTTCGATCTCGCCAGCCAGGCGGATGTCTGTTTCGTCGGCATCGGCACGGTGGATCAGGATGCCGCCCTGCTGCGCGACGGGTTTGTGCGGCCGGACGAGCTCCGCTCGCTGGTGCGGGCGGGAGCGGTTGGCGAAATCGTCG
>JANLTS010000533.1:0-5971 GCA_031363045.1 Hyphomicrobiales bacterium | reverse complement strand
CCACGGCCGAGAAACAGCACGTCGCGCGCGTGGGCGATTTCGCGGGCGACCGAGGCGATGTGTTTTTCTTCCTTCAGGATTTCCGCCATGTGGCGCGGTGCCTCGATCAGTGCGCCCACCAGTTCGCGCTCCTGCTCGCGGGTGATGGTGCCGCGCAGCTTTCCCGCAAGAATGGCGAGGCAGGCCAGGGCCGTGAGCTGGCACGTGAAGGCCTTGGTTGAGGCGACGCCGATCTCAGGCCCGGCATAGGTGCGGAACACCGCTTCGCTTTCGCGCGCGATGGTTGATTCCGGCACGTTGACGATAGCCAGCGTGTGCTGGCCTTGCGACTTGCAATAGCGCAGTGCCGCCAAGGTATCCGCCGTTTCGCCCGATTGCGAGACGACGATGGCGAGACCGTTCTTCGGTAGCGGCGCTTCGCGGTAACGGAACTCGGAGGCGATATCAACTTCGGTCGGCAATCTCGCGATGCGCTCGAACCAGTATTTGGCGGTGAGCCCGGCATAGGACGCGGTGCCGCAAGCGGTGATGGTGATGCGGTCCAATGTCTTGAAATCGAAGGCCAGCTTTTCCGGCAGGCGGATAGCGCGTTCGGAGAAATCGACATATTCAGCCAGCGTGTGGCCGATGACTTCCGGCTGCTCAGCAATTTCCTTGGCCATGAAGTGGCGGTGGTTGCCCTTATCGACCAGCATCGATGAAGCCTGGCTGAAGCTCATCGGGCGGATGACATGGCGGCCGGCATGATCGAAGATTTCGAGCGACTTATGGGTCAGCACCGCCCAGTCGCCATCTTCAAGATAGGTGATGCGGTTGGTGAAGGGCGACAAGGCAATGGCATCGCTCCCTAAGAACATTTCGCCCTGCCCGTGGCCAACGGCCAGCGGCGGGCCGTTGCGGGCGCCGATCAGCAGGTCTTCCTCACCCTTGAACAGGATGGCCAGCGCGAAGGCGCCTTCAAGCCGCTTCAACACACTGCGCACGGCATCGCGCGGGGCAACACCGTTCTTCACTTCACGGGCCAGAAGCTGGGCCACCACTTCGGTGTCGGTTTGGGTCGTGAAGGTGGCGCCACCGGCAATCAGCTCATCCTTCAGTGTACGGAAGTTTTCGATGATGCCATTGTGGACGACGACGACATCGCCGACGATATGCGGGTGCGCGTTGGTCTCCGTCACGCCGCCATGCGTGGCCCAGCGCGTGTGGCCGATGCCCGACGTGCCGCCCAAGGGTTCACGGTCGAGAAGTGAAGCGAGGTTTTTCAACTTGCCGACGGCGCGGCGGCGTTCGATCGAGCCACCTTCCAGCGTTGCCACGCCAGCCGAATCATAGCCGCGGTATTCAAGCCGCCTGAGCGCCTCGACAATATTGCCTGCCACCGGCTCCTTGCCGAGAATGCCTACGATGCCGCACATGCTGCTGTTCCTAACTCTTCGATTTGGCGGCCTTGCGGGCGGCCTTGATTTCACGGTAACGCGCCGCCCAACCGGGGCGCACGTCGAGATCTGGCCTGGTGATGGCCAGGGCATCGGCGGGGATATCGCGGGTGATAACACTGCCCGCTGCAATCGAGGCGCCGTTGCCGATCTTCACCGGCGCCACCATCGCCGTGTTGGAGCCGACGAAGACATTCTCGCCAATGTCGGTCAGGTGTTTTTCATAGCCATCGTAATTGCAGGTGATGGTGCCGGCACCAATGTTGGTCTTCGCACCCACCCTGGCATCGCCGATATAGGTCAGGTGATTGGCCTTGGCGCCCTTGCCGATGGTGGCTTTCTTCACCTCGACGAAATTGCCGATATGGGCATCCTCGCCGATGTCGGCGCCGGGCCTCAGACGCGCATAGGGGCCGATGCGGGCGCCCTTGGCAATCCTAGCACCCTCGAGATGCGAGAAGGCCAGGATCTCGACATTGTCGCCAACACTCACGCCGGGGCCAAACACCACATTGGGCTCGATCACCACATCGCGGCCGATTGCGGTGTCGGCGGAAAAATGCACGGTGTCGGGTGCGACCAGCGTGGCGCCATTCAACATGTGCTGGCGGCGATAGCTGGCCTGCAATGTCGCCTCGATGGCGGCCAGCTGGGCGCGATCATTGACGCCCGCCACTTCCGATTCCGGACAGGTGGCGAGACCGCAAGCATGCCCTGCGGCGGCGGCCAGTTCGACCAGATCGGTGAGGTAATATTCGCCCTTGGCATTGGCATTGGAAATCTTCGGCAGCAGGGCCATGAGGAGATCAGCGGAAATCGCAATCACCCCGGAATTACAGAGGCTTATCTTGCGTTCCTCAAGATTTGAATCAAGCTCCTCGCGGATCATCGTCACGGTGCCGGGCGAATTCTGGATGATGCGGCCATAACCCAATGGGATGGCGGCCTCGAAACCGAGCACCGCCATGGGCAGCTGTGGCGTCACCAATGCGGCAAGCTTTGACAGCGTCGGCGTGGTGATCAACGGCACGTCGCCATAGAGGATGAGCACGGTGCCCGTGAAACCGGTGAGCGCCTCCACCGCCATCATGGCGGCATGGCCGGTGCCGAGGCGTTCGGCCTGAATGGCAAAGGCGGCCTTGGGGAACACAGCGCGCGCATCAGCGGCGACATTTTCCATGTCCGGCCCCGCCACGATCACGGCGCTCGACGGGTTCAGGGCACGTGCGGCGTGCAGCACATGGGCCAGCAGGCTGCGCCCGGCGGCGCGGTGCAGCACCTTCGGCAGTTCGGACTTCATTCGCGTGCCTTTGCCGGCGGCCAGCACGACAATTGCCACTTCACTCATCGAAACCGTACCAAAATGGAATCTCCCCTTGCGGCCCAAGCATGGCCCGTACCACTGGGCGACAATGTGGCGGCAAGTGCTTAATTCAGCGTTTCCGGATCGGCTATTGACCGCCCCCTCACCCGCCCCTATGTATCCGCCCGTCCAGGGGTTAACGCCCCGGCTGTGGGCCCGTAGCTCAGCGGTAGAGCATCTGACTTTTAATCAGAGGGTCGCGGGATCGTACCCCGCCGGGCTCACCAAACAAAAACAAACACTTAATCATCAAATCACTGACGTAAAACTCATTTCGAATGGTCTCTGGGTAACACTGGGGGTAACGCGCGTTCGCGGTGTTGGTTCCACCCGCGCGCGCCTTACTATCTGCATGCCACTCCGACGAACATGCGATCTTTCTTTTGGCGGTTGACGGACGGGACCATCCGGTTTTTGATCGGCGCCATGAAGGCCAGGCGCATTGTCATCACCGCTTTCGGCAATCGGGAAATCAAGGCCCATTGCGGCCGCTGCCATCGGGTTGAGACCTTTTCAGAATGGTCCTTCACAGCAAAGGGGCGGTCGGGTGTGCCGTGGCTTCTCGGTGAAAACAAGGATGCAGCGCACTATTGCTCCTGGCGCTGCCATCAGCGCGACCTGAAGCTGATCCGCGACCCCTTGCCCATTCCAACGCCGCTCACGGGCAGCTATGAATTTGCCCTCGGCTTCTGGGCCTGCATGAAGGGCTATTAAGGTCGATATCGTCACGAACCGGACACCCTTGTCCTCGCTCTAACCGACTATAACCTCTAGTACTTAATCATGCTTGTGGATGAATAGTTCGGTTACGTGACTTCGAGCGTCACGGAAGTCGTGATCGAGCATGCCCCATATCGCGAGCGCCGATGAGCGGCAACGGGCTTCTTCGTGTGAGGCCGGAACTCTGGATCTCAGTTCGGTCGTTATCGCAACCTGGCGATCAGAAATTTCGACGATGAACATGCGGTCGATCAGATCCTCGCAGTTCTGCGAAATCCGGGGGCAATTCACCTGCCCCAACAGCACCTTCTCGAGAACCTGCGTTGTATCGAAGAGGTTGCAGAGATCTTGGACTGACGCCGTCGATAGATCATCACGATGGTCTTTGCCGAATTCGTATGTCATTGCCGCCACCTTCTTAGTTGACGGGCAAAAACTACGCAGCGGACCGATACACGTCAAATGGTGCAATATGTAGCGAGTTTGTGGCGACGCCAGCACGCACTCGCGGGCGATTCTGGTCCGCCAATTGGCGGACCAGACCGTTGCTCAGCACCGTCACCTTGCCGGTCTTTCGGTTGAAGGCTTGCATGGCATCGGACTGTTTGCGCTTCGTCTCGTCGCAGAGAGGCGGCTTGGGAGCGTATTGGTGGCCCTCGCGCTTCTCGTGGTCGATGGGAGCCGCAGGGGCCGTTTTGCCGACCGCCAACCCACGGGCAAACGGGTGATGCTGCGCCGTGTGGTTGCCAAGGTGGAGTGGCACCCCGGTCAACTCTATCCGACCGTCGGCTTTATCGTCACCAACCTGACCCGACCGGCCAGGCGCGTGGTCGCCTTCTACAACATGCGCGGTACCTGCGAGCAATGGATCAAGGAAAGCAAAGGCACGATCAAGTGGACCCGGCTGTCGTGCCGGTCGTTTGCGGCCAATGCAGTCCGCCTTCAGCTTCATGCGCTCGCCTACACTCTCGGCAACTTCCTTCGCACCCTGCCAACACCCGAGAAGATCAGGGACTGGTCGCTGACCAGCTTGAGGGAGTAGCTCATCAAGATCGGCGCCAAGATCATCAGCCACGACCGCTATGTTGCCTTCCAGATTGCGGAGGTCGCGATTCCCCGACACCTCTTCGCCGACATGCTGCGGCTGATCGCGGAACTGCGGCCACCGCCCGATATGGCAGTGGCGTGAACGGCCCGGTTATCATGCGTTGCAACGAAAACCACGAGGGAACTATGTCTTGATTTATGCAAAATAAAGTTTCCCCGCCAACAATGGCGACACATCACGGTCTCGGCAGGCAACGAGTGCCATTTTCCAAGGTTCGATCTTGCCAGAGTGGCCAATTCGCGCAAAACTCAATCTGAATAAGCCGGTCATCCGGTGGATGTCGGCTGAAAGACGAAAGGCACGAGGATGAAGCGCTTCCCAAGTCACTTCGTTTTGGCAGCTGCGATCTTCGCCGCTGTTGCGGGCTTTGACCAACTAACGGCCGATGAACCGTTCAATGTCTTCGAATTCCTTGCCGAGGACTCTCCGGAATTCCTGCTGTTCGCAATTGCCATTTCTGCTGTTTCCTATATCGGATTTCTTCTCCGCGACGCAACCCAGGAACGCAACAGCCTGGCAGGCGCACTGGTTGACGCCGTCGCCGAGGGCAACCAGTGGCGGGCGGCGGCCCGGGTTCATTCCGATGGGCTCGGTCAGGCAATCCAGCAGCAGTTTCGCTGTTGGCAATTGTCAACCAGCGAGGCGGATGTCGCCATGCTGATGCTGAAAGGCCTGTCGCACAAAGAAATTGCCAATCTTCGAAATTCATCCTGGGCCACTGTAAGGCAGCAGGCAACCGCCGTCTATTCCAAGTCCGGCCTGTCGAGCCGGACTGAACTGGCAGCTTTCTTCCTCGAGGATCTGTTTCCATCGAACACTGCGCCGTCGCCCCATCTGGCGCGCGTGCCAAACTTATCCGACAGACGTTCGATCGAGGCTGTTGCAGGTCAGTACTGACGTTTGCCGGATTGTCACGACAGGACGCCACCCTCAGTCTTTGCCTCGCATGCATCGGCAACGATGCCTGCGCATCTTCCATAACAGGCAAGGACATATCCCATGACGCAACACTTGAAGATCAGATCCACGGTTCCGGCAATCGCCATGCTATTGCTGGCCTTTCCAACTGTGAGCGCGGCAGCGCCACCGGTTCCATTGAAAGAAGCCAAGCTCAACATCGAACATAACTTCACCGACAAGGACACAGGCTTTCAGGGCGCCATAGACAGCGAGGGCTGGAAGGACATCACGGTTACCGGTCCTGGCGGCGTCATTCTCAAGTTCGAAGCCGATGGCAAATTGCGCGGGCTGGGGTTGACGGAGTTGTTCTTTGAGTCCGTCGAGCCGAAAAATGCCGACGTGCCGATCAACGACATGCTGTCGCGCCTGCCAGAGGGAAACTAT
>JANLTS010000528.1:0-5173 GCA_031363045.1 Hyphomicrobiales bacterium | reverse complement strand
GGGCGGCGGCAACGACGAGGTCGATGGCTTTGACGGTAATGACATCGTCTATGGCGACAGCGGCAACGACAACATGTACGGCGGCGACGGCAATGACACCGTCGATGGCGGTACCGGCAACGATGACCTCGATGGCGGCTTCGGCAACGACACGCTCAATGGTGGCGACGGTGAAGACGATCTGCACGGAGATTTTGGCAACGACACGCTTAATGGCGGAGGCCATGACGATTCCCTGCGCGGCGACAGCGGCAATGACCGGCTGAACGGCGGCGGCGGTGACGATGCCTTGTTCGGCGGCATTGGCAATGATACGGCCGTTTATGTTGGCCCGGGCTATGTGACTGTCGACCTTGAACTTGGCCAGGCAAGCGGAAGCGAAGGTCTCGACACGCTGTCGGCAATCGAGAATGTCGAGACCGGCGGCGGCAGCGATAATATTTTCGGGTCGGACGCAGCCAACAAGATCGACAGTGGCGCCGGCAATGACTTCATCCAGGCTGGCTACGGCGATGACGTTATCGATACCGGCACCGGCCAGGATATCGTACAGGGCGGTGCCGGCAACGACACCATCAGCGGCGGTAGCCATTCCGACTCGCTTGATGGGAGTTACGGCGAAGATCTGATCTACGCCGGCACCGGCAACGACTCGGTCGAGGGAGGTCTCCACGACGACATTCTGCATGGCGAGGACGGCAACGATACATTGCTGGGCGAAGGCGGCAATGACGAAGCCTATGGCGGCACCGGCAACGATGTCATGGAGGGCGGCCTCGGCGACGACGAGTTGCACGGCGGCGATGGCGATGACCGTGTCTTCGGCGGCAGCGGCGACGAGGAAATCTCCGGCGGCGAGGGCGAAGATCATCTTCGCGGTGGCGACGGCGAAGACTTCATCAACGCCGATGAAGATGCCGACGTCATCGAATGGCGCGCCGGCGACAGCGGCATGGATACGCTGTGGGGTTTTGACATGAGCGAGGATCGCTTCTACTTCGGCCAGGGCTTCTTCGCGCAGGAACCAGTCGATGGCGTCGAACTGACCGACGTGTTGACCGTCTTCGACAGCGGCGATGACGCCTATGTCGCCGCCAACACGGCGGAAGGTGGTTGGGTGTTCATCGCCAAGCTGCTCGACGTCGATGCCTTTGAGATCGGCCAGTTCATCGAAAGCGGCAATATCCTTGCCGCCGACTCGGTCTTCAATGGTCCGGGCGATTTCAGCCCACTGTAATCGGTGCCGGAGCATTCTCGCTAAACACGAACCCCGGCATCGCAGCCGGGGTACTTGTCTCGTCCTCTCCCGCCTGCGGGAGAGGTTGGCGCGATAGCGCCGGGTGAGGGACTGCCGCAGCAGCGGTAATACATTTCGAACACCGCCGGGTGCGGCTTCATCAAGGGGAAGTCGTGGCCGGCGTGGGGTGAGTCGATGGCTTCCTGCAAGCCGCACTGCCGTGAGCAGTTCGATACGGCGCGCTCAGAGTGGCTGAGTGTTGGACTGGACGTCTTCCAGATAGCCATCCCTCAAATGAAAGATTCGATGAAAGCGGTTGAAGATTTTTTCGTCATGACTGACGACAATGATGGCAGCCTGCTGTTCCTCTGCGACGCGGCCCATCAAGTCCATCACGCTGCCGGCGCGTTGTGAATCGAGCGCTGCCGTCGGCTCATCCGCCAGAATGATACGCGGGCGGTTGGCCATGGCGCGAGCAATGGCAACGCGCTGCGCTTCGCCACCCGATATGGTGGCAGGCATGGCGTCCTTGCGGTTGCCCACACCCAGATAGTCAAGAAGTTCCTCGGCTCGGCGCTTGGCATCCGCCGCCTTGGCGCCGGCGAGTTCCAACACCATGGCAACGTTTTCCGTGGTGTTGAGGAAAGGCAGGAGATTGTGAAACTGGAAGATAAAGCCAATCTTGTCGAGTCTCAGCTTGCGCAGATCGGTCTTGCGCCAGCCATTGTCGTAGACGGTATCACCATCGAGTTGCATGCGGCCGCTCGATGGTTCGAGAATGCAGGCGACGACGTTGAGCAACGTCGACTTGCCGGAGCCGCTGGGGCCGACGAGTCCAACGATCTCGCCTGGAAACACCTCGATCGACACCTCACGGAGCGCATCCACCCGGCGCTCACCCTCGCCGAAGTGCTTCGAGATGCGCTCCAGCGACACCAGCGGCGGTGCCGCCCCCCGCTCCGCCACGTCAGCCACCGAGCGCCTTCGAAGGCTCGACCGACAACGCCAGCCGCACACCCAGGCCGCTGGCGATCAGGCAGACGATCAACACGATACCCGCCAATGCCAGACCGTCCTGCGGCTGAAGATAAACGCGGCGCGGAAAATAGTCCTTGACGCTGACGATGAACACGGCGCCGAGCAGGAAGCCGGTGAGGCCGAGTCCTACGGCCTGTTGCACGATCATTGCGATAATGGTGCGGTCGGGCGCGCCGATGAGTTTCAGCGTGGCAATCTCGCGGATCTTGTCCATGGTCATCGTGTAGACGATGAGCGCGATGATGACGGCCGACACCGCGAGGAGGATCGACGTGAACAGGCCGATCTGCTGGCGGGCCCGCTGCACGACCGATCCGGTGAGAATGAGTTCCTGTTCGGCGGCGGTGATGGCGTTCAGGTGTTTCCAGCGCTGCACCGTTTGCGCGACCTCAGCGGCGCGCACATTGTGCGCCAGGCGCGCCACCACGGCATTGACCGTATCGCCGCTCAGCAGGCCGCCACCCCGGGCGCGTTCGACGCGCGAGGCGGGTGGAGCCAGCTCCGATTGCAATTTTTGGCTGTCGAGCAGACTGATGTAGACGACGGGATCTCCGGCTGATGTGACATGCCCCGCCGTGAGCCCGGTGACCGTGAAGCGGTTGCGCCCCAGCATCAGCGTGTCGCCTGGCACCAGCCTGGTGGACCGATCGGCGACGATTTCGAAATGGCTGCGGGCAATTGGCCTGCCGGCGATCAGGCCGCGCGGCTCGCCGGGCTGGCCCGGTTCATAACCGATGACTTGCAGCCGCAAGAGCTTGTTGCCGAGCCCCGCGTCCACCGCCTGATAAGTGATGGAGCCCGCCGCCGTCACGCCGTGAATGCGTTCGACGGCCTCGCGTGTGTCGCCTGGAATGCGCGAGGATTCGGCAAAGGGGCCGCGCTTGCCGCTTTCGACGATCCACAAGTCCGCAGCTGGTGCCCGCACCAGTGTCAAAGCGTCCACCACCATGCCGCGATAGATGCCGATCATCGCCAGTACCACGCCGAGCAGCATACCGAGGCCGAGACAGGTGAGCAGGAAGCGCCCGGCATTGTGGCGGATGTCGCGGTAGGCGAGGTTCATGGGATGCGCCGCACAGCGCGGCCCTCACTCAGCCCTTCGATCGGTGCAACGATCACCGCTGCTCCTTCCGGCAATTTCGCTGTGACTGCCACGCGGCCGTCAAGCGTGCGCGCCCCCAATGTGACGGCGGCCAGCCTTGCAACGCCATTGTCATCGATCCAGACTTTGCCGCTGCGTCCGTCGAAACCATTGACGACCGCCTCCGGCACGAGCAAGGCCTCGGCGAGAACGCCGGCCGTGACGATCACTTCTGCCTGTTCGCCAAGGTGGAAATCCGCCGGGCAATCCTCGCATTTCACATAGACGCGCCGTTCTTCGGACACCCGGTCACTCTCGATGCCGATGCGCTCGACGCGGCCTTTGAACACTTTGGCCGGTAGCGACCGGAGACGCACGTCCGCTCTTTGGCCCTCCGCCAGCACGCCGGCGCGGGCTTCCTCCACATGGGCGAGCAGCCAGACACTCTTGGGGTCGACGAGGGTGAACACACGATCACCCGCCCGGACAACAGCGCCGAGTTCACTGTGCCGTTCGACCACGACGCCGTCGAAGGGAGCCCGCAAGAAATGGTGATCGAGCAGCATGTTTTCGTGAGCGAGATCGGCGCGTGCCGAATCGAGCGCAGCGCGGGCCACCGCCTGGTCGGCAAGCGCCAAGGCATGATCTCCCTCCGCCACTCTCAGATCCTTCAAGGCCTCCTCGGCTTTCTCCACGGAGATGACCTTCTTGTCGGCCAGTTCCTGCTGGCGCCGGTTGGCTTCGCGTTTCTGGTCGAGGATGGCCGCCTGCTTTGCCGTGGCAGCTTTGGCGCGTTCGACCACTGCTCCAGCCGCTATGATGCCGGCCTTGGCCCGCGTGACGCGTGATTCCTGTTCCGCTGTATGCAGCCCGGCGAGCACGTCGCCGGTCTTGACGGTGCTGCCATGATCGGCGTTGAGCGAGACGAGGGCGGCACCGACCTCGAAACCGATGCTCGAAAGAACCCGGGCCTCCACCGTACCAAGGCCGAACACCTGAATGGGGACGTTGCGCTCCGCCACCGCAATGCTGACCCCAATTGGCCGCGACGTGACGAACCACACAGCGGCGGCTGCGGCAGCAGTGGCGAGCACAAAAACCGCGATCAGGGACTTGCGCATGACAAGTGAACGAATAGCACCGGTATCAAGCTGGTGTCATTGATGTCGGTCAATTCACTCAAAGCAAAACCCCGGCGTTACCGCCAGGGCTTTGTCCGTCTGGGAGGACGCTTGGCCCTCAGCAGCTGTAATACATGTCGAACTCCACCGGATGTGGCGTCATGCGGTAGCGGTCCTGCTCTTCCTGCTTGAGGTCGAGGTAGCTCTCGATCTGGTCCTTGGTGAACACGCCGCCCTTCAGCAGGAAGTCGTGGTCGGCCTTGAGCGAGTCGATGGCTTCCTGCAGTGAGCCGCAGACGGTGGGCACCTTGGCGAGTTCGACCGGCGGCAGGTCGTAGAGGTTCTTGTCCATCGCCGGACCAGGATGGATCTTGTTGATGATGCCGTCGATCCCCGCCATGACGATGGCCGAGAAGCACAGGTAGGGATTGGCGGTGGGATCGGGAAATCGCACTTCGACGCGCTTGGCTTTGGGGTTCGCCGTGAAAGGAATGCGGCAGGAGGCCGAGCGGTTGCGCGACGAGTAGGCCAGCAGCACCGGGGCTTCATAGCCCGGCACCAGGCGCTTGTAGCTGTTGGTCGAGGGATTGGTGTAGGCGTTCAGCGCCTTGGCATGCTTGATCACGCCACCGATGAAGTACAGGCAGAGTTCCGAAAGATCGGCATACTGATTGCCGGCCATCATCGGCTTTGAAT
>JANLTS010000509.1:0-12298 GCA_031363045.1 Hyphomicrobiales bacterium | reverse complement strand
CGAGGAAGCCCGCCGCCATCAGCCAGCGGTCGGTCGCCAGCATGGTGATCTTGCCTTTGAGATCGTCGGAGGGATTGAGCAAGTCGTTCCAACTCGTCGGCTCGGCCTTGACGAGGTCGGAGCGGTAGCACAGGCCCGTCGTACCCCAGGCATAGGGCACCGAGAAACTGTTGCCCGGATCGTGGGTCAGCTTGGTGGCTTCCGGATAAAGATTTGCCAGGTTCGGCATCTTGGCTGCATCGATGGGCGTCAACAGTCCCAACTGGTTCAGCGCCTCGGCGAATGGCGAGGAGACAAACAGCACGTCAAAGCCCTGGCCGCCCGAGGCCGTCACCTTGCCCATGATCTCTTCGTTGGTGGCATGAACGGCGATCTCAAGGTCAATGCCGGTTTCGGCCTTGAACTTCTCGGCCATGTCTTTCGGCATGTAGCCGTCCCAGTTCGATATCACGATCTTGTCGGCACTGGCCGGCAGTGCCGCCGCCGCCATCGAAAGCACCGATGCGAACAGCAGCGTAGACAGATTTTTCAGCGTCATGTTGGTGTCACTCCCGTGTCGTGGGTCATTGAGGGTCCACGTTGTGGCCCATAGTGGCGCGAACGCCCGGAACTGGCAATCCCTCCCCCCACTCTCCATCACCGGCCTTGAGCCGGTGATCCAGACTTTCGGCATCCGAGCGGGCTGAAAGTCTGGGTGGCCGGGTTGATCCCCTGATCAAGTCAGGGGACGGCCATGGAGAGTCTGGGTAAAATTGGTCGGGCGCGGCGCTAACCGACTCGAGCCTGCCGTTCGATACCTTCCCAGCGCGGGTCGGCGTGCAGCGGATCGAGGTCGGAATCGCCCAGGATCCACGCCTTCATGTCGGCCTTGCTCAACGGCAGAAGCTTTCCGAGGATGGTGAAGGCTTGGTCAAACTTGCCGCAAACACTGTAGAAACAGGCGATGTTGTATTGCGTCAGATAGTCATCAGGGGCGATTGCCAGCGCGGTCTTCGCCCAGTCCTCCGCCCGCTCTGCCTCCCCCAGCTTGGCCAGCGTCGTGGCGATCAGATAGGCAGGGCGCGGATTTTCAGGATTGCGGGCAAATTCGCGCTCGGCCCGCTCGACGCCACGTAATCCGGCGCGCAGCGCATCCGCCTGCCGCCCCAGCGAGGCATAGACCTGGTTCAGCAAGATCAGCGCCTGATAGTCATCGGGCCGGATCTCGGCGGCGCGTTCCCAATGGCGGGCGGTGTGTTCGAGCAGGCCCTGCGCATAGCAAGAACGGCCATGGAAGAATTGCAGTTCGAAGTGGTCAAGGTCCAGCGCCACGGCCCGTTCGAACTCACGCTCCGCCTCATCATAGCGGTGGGCGATCGACAGCGCCAAGGCGCGCGAGGCCCGCGCCTCGACCAGGCCCCCCTCCAGCGCCAGCGCCAGCTCGCTGTTCTTCAGAACCTCGGCGGCCACGTCCTGACCGTAATCCATGTAGAGGAACGCGTCGCAGTCGGCGAGGCCGGCATAGGCGCGGGCATAGGCTGGATCAAGGGCGATGGCCTGCACAAACATCGCCTTAGCCCGGTCGTAATAGGCTTTGGTGCCACGATGGAAATACTCGCGGCCCTTGAGATAGAACGTATAGGCCTCGACACTGCTGGTGGGCGCCTGGGCAATCGCCTGGCGTTCACGCGGCAGCAGCTTGACCTTCAATTGCTCGACGATGGTGTGGGTGATCTCGTCCTGCAGCGCGAAAATGTCGGTCAAGTCACGGTCGAAACGGTCAACCCACAGATGCCCGCCGGTGGTACCGTCGATCAGTTGGGCCGAGATGCGCACGCGCGATCCGGATTTCCGCACGCTGCCATCGACCAGATAGGCGACACCCAATTCCTGGGCGATGGCCTCGATGTTGACGGGCTTGCCCTTCAGCTGAAACACCGCGTTACGGCTCAACACAAAAAGCTCCGAGACTTTCGACAAGTCGGTGATGATGTCTTCGGTGATGCCGTCGGAAAAATAATCCTGGGCCGGATCGCCGCTCATGTTGGCAAAGGGCAGCACGGCAATCGATGGCCGGTCGGAGCGATGGCGCTCGGCACTCCCCGCCTGGCGCGATTTTCCGGCGCTGGCAACACCACCCGGATTGATCAAATAGGCATGGATGGGCAGCGTGATATTCTTGACAACCGTCTCGCCCAGATCGGCAAAACTGATGTCGAGCTTGCTGCCGACCTGATGGCGGATGCCCGCCGAACAGGCGATGCCGCCGGGTGGTGCTAACCCGACGAGGCGCGAGGCCATGTTGACGTCATCGCCAACGAAGTCGTCGCCGTGGACGATCACATCGCCGAGATTGATGCCGATGCGGAAGCGAATATGGCGGTCCTCCGGCACGCCCGCCTGACGTTCGGATAGTCCGCGCTGCAGTTCGACCGCGCATTGCGCAGCATCGATGGCGCTGGCGAAGTCGGCAAGGAAGCCATAGCCCATGGCCTTGAAGACATGGCCGTTGTGGCGGGCGATGGTGGGTTCGATGAACGCCTGGCGGTGCTGCTGCAGGGCGCTCAAGGTGCCCTCTTCATTGGCCTCCATCAACCGGCTGAAGCCAACGACGTCCGCCGCCATGATCGCCGCCAGCCGGCGTTTCACCCGCTCTTCGGTCATCAAGAATGCACTCCACGGCCAACAGGCTCTTTACTAGGTCAATCCCGGCCTGATTTGCAACGTGTTCGCGGCGTCTATCCGCCAAGAGTTGATGTAGAGCAGGCGGAAAGCATCCAAGACCGGTCCCACAAGATGACGGCTCGCAAAATATTCTGTGACGCTGGGCATCAAAAAAGCAGAAGGGGAAGACCATCTGGCCTCCCCGCTCTGCAGAAAAGTGCCTGTTTCTTACAGGCGGCTACAGGCGCCGGCGGTGGCGGCCCAGGAACAGCAGTCCAAAGAGTCCGCTGCCGAGGAACAGCATGGCGGGAGGCAGGGGTACCAAGCTTACCGTAACCGGACCTGGATCGACGTTCAGCCAATTGGAAAAGTCAGAGGTCACGGGATTTGCCGTCGAGAGGACGAATTGGCCACCGTCGAGAAAGAAGTTCGTCAGACTGCCGTCGTCATTCTGCCAGAGCAGGCCAAACCAGTCGACATGCGGCGCGTCGGCAATAAACAGATTGTTCCAGAGCCAATAGACACCGTAATAGCTGCTGGATGTGGACACGATGTTGGTGATCTGCGTGACATAGCTACCGGGGCCGGTCATCGTGCCAACAATGTCGGTGACCAAGTCGCTTGAATCCGTGGTGATCGTGGCTATGACATCGAAGTTTACGCCATCGAAGGCGAAATTGTAGGTTGCTGCCTTGACCGGCGTGACAGCAAGGAACATCATAATTGCCAGGGTATACAGCTTGTACGCAACGCTCTTCATGGTTCTCTCCGGTGATCTGAGCGTACATATCTCTACCTAGGTGATGACGGCAATTGATTGTGAAAAGTTGAGTTAGGTAACCACTCTCTATCTGCAAGCAATTGGCGGGCAACTCGAAACTCAAAGTTAACGTGTCAGGAATGGGCTCGATCCGGACGCGCTGCAAATTTTCAGAACCACTCATGCGGCTCCTGCAAGACACTGAATAAACTGAGTTTTCATCTGACGGCGAACTGCTGGCGGTGCGGAGACTGTTATTAAAATGCAATACTCTGCTCCGGCCAGTGGAGGCCCGTGGTTGCCTCTCCAGATCACAACGTCATCGTAAGTGATGGGATCGGGTTAACCTCGCCAGTTTGAACTCCGCCCTCCGTCCCGTCATGATCCGCAGAGGTGGACATCCGTCCTACGACGCGGACAGAGTGGCTCCACCACTTTCCCGAGAGATGGTGCTTACTCTGCGTTAACCGAAACGGCTGGGATTCTAAACCCTGCCGTACACGTCTTCGAGGCGCTCGATGTCGTCTTCCCCGGTGTAGTTGCCAATCTGCGTTTCGACCACCCGCAGGATTTCGGTTCCCGGGTTTTCCAGTCGGTGGATCGAACCCTGTGGAATGAAAACACCCGTGCCGATGGACAGATGAATGCGGTCCCTGTCACGCACCGCGAAGCCCTCGCCGGCAATGCAAACCCAATGCTCGCCGCGAAATTTATGCCGCTGAAGGGAGAGCTTGGCGCCGGGAAGCACCGTAAGTTCCTTTACCTGAAAGCCGGGCCCAATGTGGAGTTGCTCGAAGGAACCCCATGGCCGGTGAATTTTCTTGCCGCTTGAGGCTTCTGGCCGGTTGTGGGTTTTGAGCTGCTCTACCGCCTGCTTCACGTCCTGGGCACGGTCCTTCGGTGCCACGATGATGGCGTCCTTGGTGGCGACGGCGATCATGTCTACGAGGCCCACGGCAACCAGTAGGGGGCCATCGCTGCGAACCAGGCTGCCTGAGCTTTCGACGACTTCGGCATTGCCGAACACCGCATTCCCGTTGGCATCGCGGGCGGCGATCGTCCACACGGCCAACCAGTCACCGACATCGCTCCAGTCGAAGTCGGCAACTACGGTGGCAACGTTTGAAGCCTTCTCCATGATGGCATAATCGATCGAAATCGACGGTGCACGGGCAAAGGCGGCGCGCTCGATCTTCACATCCGTTCCGGCTTCGATGTTTCCGACAGCCTCGTGGCAGGCCTGAAGAATGCCAGGCTGATAGCGTTCAAAAGCTGCCAGCAGTACCGAAGGCTTGAACACGAACATTCCGCTATTCCAGGCATATCCGCCGTCGGCCAAGAATTGAACCGCTACGCCGGAATCAGGCTTTTCAACGAAGGCCTCAATGGCAAATTGCCGCGCCAAGGCATCAATGGGCAGGCCAATTTTCAGGTAGCCATATCCCGTGGCTGGAAAATCAGGCTTGATGGCAAAGGTGACGAGATAACCCTTGAGGGCCAGGTCCACACCGGATGCGACAGCAGCGGCAAAGGCCGTTTGGTTGTTGATCACATGATCGGCCGGCAGGACCAGCATCGGCTCATCGCCAACGGTCGCCAGCAGCATCAGCGCGGCGGCGCAGATAGCGGGTGCGGTATTGCGGCCCTCAGGCTCAAGCAGCAGCCGTACACCGTTCAGCGCCGAGGTCTGCGCCTGACCGCTTACCAGGAAATCATGGTCCTGGTTACAGACCACCAGAGTGGGATTTTCAGGCGAGAGACCAGCAACCCGGCGCAGCGTCGATTGCAGCAGCGTGTCTTCAACTTCGGCCGTGCGCACGTAGGGCTTGGGCATGACTTCACGCGAAATCGGCCAAAGCCTGACGCCCTTACCGCCAGCGAGAATAACAGGAACAACCACGGCGTCCTCCGGAGCTACTGGGCTCAGCAATCTAAAGCATGGCCGCCATCTCTGGGGGTGATCCGGTCAACAAATCATTGATCCCGTCCCAATACCAGCAAATACGTTCTTGGCCAACCGTCAGATATCTTGGCCCGGAGCAGTCTGACCGCAAAAAATCCGCCCCGCCACGTCGAAACGGGCGGGGCTCAATACTTGCTGTGCTCGAACAGTTACCTTTTGACCTAGGCTTGGAGCGCCGGCTTGCGACCGGCAAAACGCAGGCCGAACAGCCCTGCGAAGGCGCTTCCGAGCAACAGGAATGCGGGGGGTACAGGTACCGTGGAAGGCGCTGCCAATTCGTAATTGAATGACTGAACACCGAGATTGTAATCGGGTCCAACCTGCAATGTGTAGGACTTCTGGCCGATGCCGGCGGAGGCTGTAAAACCATTCAACGTGCTGCCAGGGCCGTTATCAGATGAAAGGACCGGATTGCCGTTCTCATCGAAAACCCGGAAGTTTCCTGCGAGGGGGACGAAAGACTGGCCATCATTAAGCCAATAGGCGATGGCGGCTCCGAATGAGGTGAGAAGATTGCTGCCGAGCGCTGTCACCGTGATCTGCAGCATAACGCTTGCATTGCTTCCCGAGGCCACAAGGGCGCCCGAATCGGTCTCGCTGCCGTGTCTGTAGCCCGCGCCGGGAATGTCCCAGGAATAGACATCGGGTGTACCGAGCGAGGGAGCGCCATAGCCCAAGGCGGAGATGACTTCGTAACTGACGTCGACAACACCTGCAACATCGCCGTAGGACTGGTCGACTGCGACCCAATCGTCCTTGCCAGTTCCGCCATAGTACTTGCTGAAATCAACAGTCGCTGCACCTGCTGCCGATGTCAGTCCAGCCAGAATTCCGGCAAAAGCGGTCGCTCGAATCGCATTCTTCATGGTCTTCCACTCTCTATCTAGGCAAAGGGTGCCCCCGCACATGGCGAAGTTCTATCGCGAATTAACAGTTAGTCAACCATACGTTGCTCACAGTTGAAACAAATCTTCCTCAATATGGTAAATACCTGAACTGGCTGGACTTTCCCTTGCCGTGCAGAGGCGATTTCGCCGCATTTCGCAGGGGTAACTCAATTGCCCGAGTTCAGCCACCGCGGATTTGCCATCTGCGGTGAGCAAATCAATGTCAACTCATTGATTAAAATACAATTTCGTGGCTTTATCCGGATGCCAAGGCTTACGAATCAGGTGGCATTCTACTGTCATTTTCGATTGCAAACCTGAGTTGTCCGGCCGTTCGAAGACTTTGCGTCAATCCACCTGTGTATCGGTGTGTGAAGCCACTTTAGACCGGGCGGACTCCATGTCCGAGGTCCGGTCTCACGCGTAGCCGTAATAGCTGGAGCGTTGTACTTCTTCCGATTTGGTGAGCACCAGGCCTGCCAATTTGTTGTCCGGAATCATCCGCAAACACTCGGCCACTTCCTCTTCGGTGCTTTCACCTGCTGCAACGACCAGGAGAACAGCATCGACAGTTGGAAGGAAAGAAATCAGATCATCGGCAAATAGCAGTGGTGGCATGTCGAAGACGACGATGCATTTTTCGAATTCTGCCACCAGCGACTTGACAAGATCCTTGACCTCTTGCGAGGCCACCATCTCAGAAGGGCGATCTGCCGATGTTAATGTTGGAAGGATCGATAGCCGCGGACCCGCTACATCAAGTGTCACGAGTGCATCTGAGAGGGCGGTTTTTCCAGCCAAAACTCCAAATACGTCCAGTCCTGGACGAATGCCGAGATAATTGGCGACCTGAGGCTTGCGAAGATCGAGATCGACCAGCACGGTGTGACCGCTTTCGAGGCGAGCCATGCTGAAAGCCAGATTGATGGATGTCACAGTTTTGCCGCAAGCACCCGTCGGCGAAGTCACCACCAATGTCGAGAGACCCTTGCTCCACATGAATTGCAGAACTCGGGTGCGCAGCAGGTCAAAGCTCATGGCGACGGCGTTGCCTGGCAAATGGGCCACGATCCGTGACCGCTCGAGCTGCTGATGGCTGACGTTCAGTGCCGGGGCTTTCGATTTTGCCGGCTGTTGCCAGTTCTCCGCTGAAGCTGCGTGCCCAGGCCCAACCTGCCGCTCAATCGCAGTGGCTGTTGCCGCAGCATTGGCTTTAGCCCTTTCGATGGCCTTCTTGATTTGATCCATATCCAACCTGCCAACGAAACTTAAAACTTTAAGCCAATTCGCCCCATCACCTTCTGGAAGAGCATTTCCAGAGGCATATAGAAGTAATCGACCGCGAACACCAATCCAGTAACCGCCAACACCAACATCAGCAGGATTGCGACCCAGCGCCAGCGCTTGCGGCGTTGTTCATGGCGTATGGAGATGAACTCAATCACTCCGATCGGACGGATACCGAGACGCGATAAAAGTTCGGCGGACGTCCTGATTCTGCTGTCGAGGAACTCTGTGGCGAAGGCCAAGCCACCGCCGGCCGCCATGGCAGCCGCTAGAACTATCGCCAGATACTTTTTGCGGTCAGGGCTGGTGGGGTCGGTCGGGACGATAGGCTGTTCGATCACCTCGAACCGCTCAGACCGTTGATCCTCCTCAAGCCGCTCACCAAGCCGTGCCTTGGCCAGTTTGTCACTGACCTCGTCAAGACTTTTCTGGATAGAAGTCCTCCGGCGCTCCAGCCCTCCGATCGTGGAACCAATCTCAGGGCTACGGGAAATGACTTCTTTCAGTGCAATGGACAGTGCGACGCTCTGTTGGCGTTTCTTACTCAGAAACGCAATTCTTCCGTCCAGCGCAGCCATCTTCTCACGGATCAGCTGGACTTCGAGACCGCCCTTTTCACCTGTCTCGATTTCGTTTGCCTGCGCCGAGGACGGTTGCAGGGTTCCGATTTTTTTCTGTTCGGCCTCCATAGCAGCCAAAGCCCGGCGAAGCGCCCGCATTTCTGGGTGAGTATCAGCATATACAGCTGATTTTGTTGCAATATCTGCCTTCAACGCCTCGATGCGAGATTCTGTCTGGCTCTGGCCTTGAGGAGGCCGGAAACCGGCATTGCCCGAGGTCTTCCTGATGTTTTCCTCGAAGGCCAATAGCCGGCGTGATTCTTCGATTCCGAGGAGTTCGCGATCAACATCCGTGATGTCTTTTTCCAGGCGCTCGTTGTTCGACATGTTGAATGCCAGCTTTTCGGGCAATGCCTTGGCATTCTCCAGCCGAAACTTTGAAATCTCATCTTCAACTTCGGCGAGTGACGAAGTAAGTCTCCGCGATTCTTCGTCGAGAAAACGGGTTGTATCGGCAGCCTGCGTGACGCGGGCCTGGGCATCGGCGCTCAGAATGGAAGTCACCAGCTCGTTGGCAACGCCTGCCGCCCGTTGCGGATTCTCATCTTCATAAGAAACGGTGAAGGCGATGACCAATTTGTCGCTTGCCGCCCGGCGTCCGGTCCGGGCAACATTCAAGGGGGCAATCTGTACCCGCTCCCTGACCATGTCAGCCAACTCGCTTGCCGAAAGGTCCGCCTTGTCCTGGAACAGCGAAAACTTTTTTGCCAGGGCCAAGACGTTGTCGCGGCTGATGGTCTTTTGCTGGATGACCTGGAGCCGCTCATCGGCGAGCGCGGTTACCGTCGATTTCACAAGGTCGGATGGAATCTGTTGCGATTCAACGAGAATCGTGGCCTGCGAACGATAGATTGCAGGCAGGAGCATGACGACGACCGATCCTCCTACGAGAATCGTTATCGCTGGCAGCAAGAAGTACAGGGCTCGCCTCTTGAGGATGCCGAGCATTGAACTCAAATCCGTGAACTTCTCCATTCGACTTTTCTCTAACGTATTGTTTTAACGTATTCTATAATATAAGCGCCCGAATAAGGAGAATTAAAGATCGCCGGCTGTGTTCGTCATTGACAATGCCTTTCCAACGGATCCACTCCCGCCAATATCGAAACAGTCTAGCAATTTCGAGGCCACCTGGTGTTGGAATTACGCGCTGAGTGCCTATGTGGGTTCACTGACGGACTTGCAAGCCAATAGAGCCAACTTCAACATGGTCGATAACATGCTCCACTCAGGAAACGGCTGATCATGTATGAAGCGCATTTCAGGCTGCGCGAAAAGCCCTTCGCAATCTTGCCCGACCCTTCCTTCATCTTTTGGAGCAAGATTCACGTCCGCGCCTACACTATGCTTGAGTATTCCATTCTCAACAACGCCGGCTTTACGGTCATCACCGGCGAGATCGGTTGTGGCAAAACCACACTCATCCGCTACTTGTTGTCGCAAGTTTCTACCGATCTCGTCGTCGGGGTCGTCTCCGATACTCAGGTCGCGAGTGGTGATCTCGTCAGATGGGTTCTGCTGGCGTTCGGCCAGAATTTCGAGCAGACGTCGGAAGTTGCTGCATTCCGGGATTTCAGGGATTTTGTCGCGATGCTGGCCGACACTGGGCGCCGGGCGGTGCTGATCGTTGACGAAGCTCAGAACTTGCCGATTGATGGACTCGAAAAACTGCGAATGCTGTCGAACGTCAACGTTGAGAAACAGAACTCACTGCAGATCATCCTCGTTGGACAGCCACAATTGCGTGAGCTTCTGCAGAAGCCCGAACTGACGCAATTCATGCAGCGTGTCAGTTCGGAATACAACATTGAACCGCTCCCGCCGCAAGATGTTAAGGGTTACATCATGCACCGGATTGGCAAGGCTGGCAGTCCGGTAGCGTTGTTTTCGGACCGCGCCATCCAGCAGATCGCCGAAGAGAGCCGGGGAATTCCCAGGCTGGTCAACATCCTGTGCGATACGGCACTGGTCTATGCCTTTGCTAAAGACGCGGCATTTGTCGATTCACGGGTCATTAAGCATATCATTGCCGATCGGCGGACGCATGGTGTCTTTGGCCGGCCATCGAAACCGGAGCGTTAGGCGCCGGATCACCTCCTCCGAACTGCGCCGATCGCCCATCGACGGATAAAGTCAGTTTCGGCATCACCCGGCCAGCCGAAACCGTGTGAGAATATTATGTGATGATGGACGGCTCCAAAATGCCCGCATAACTCAAACCAACAAGTCTCCGGCAATCCCGGGGCGGTTCACCGGCCCCTGGGTCGGCTCTTTCGGATGAAGTATGGTTTCCCGGCAAGATCACCGCACTGGAAACCCTGCAATCATTCCGTCTGCAATATCCCTGGCCCGGCCGAATACGCAAACGGGCTTGATCCGATCACGACGACGCCACCCTCTTGTCGCGAATCCACCTTCGCAATGTCCTGAGCATCGGCTTTTCAATTGAAACATGTACGAGAATAGCAACAGAGACTGACGCCACAACACCGATCAGGACTGCGACTTCACGGTCATAACGTCCGGGCCCACTCAACACAAGTAGTGTCATTACAATATCAAGTACAAGCACGTGCACCAGATACAGAACATAGGACGAATCGCCCAACCAGCTTACTTTTGAGAGCGCCGGGACGGCGCCGGCTCTCTTGTCCAGAAGTGCGACCCCCGCGACAATGAGGACGCTGGGTGTTCCCCATACTAGTATCTTTGCAATAGACAAGCCGTCGACGAGCACACTGGCGGCGAGTCCGAAAACCCCAATCGCTATAAGCCCAGTTCCAGTCAGACTTGGCCGCCAGGTCATTTCCATCAGCAAACGGGCTATCCAAGCGCCTGCGAGGAACTCGAAGAGCAACGGGTTGCCGACCACGCTGATGGGGAGTGGCCACCACAAACCAACTCCGACAAGAATTGTGAACACGGCGGTCAAGACCCCCAGCGACAAATTGGGCCGCAACAGGAGTGAAGCGCCAAAACACAGGTAGAAGAATACTTCGTAGGAAAGCGTCCAGGCTGGACCAATGATCAACGACTCCCAACCCGGAATCAGCAGAAGCGCCAGGATGGCGGAGCGGAAAGACAGGCCGTAGCCGGAGAAAAATAGACCATGCACAATGAGATAAGTCAGCGCCGAGAGCCAATAGATCGGGTAGATCCGCATGGCGCGGCGCTGCCAGAACGCCACTGCCTCTTTCCATCCTGATCGTCCCGACGCAGTATGGACCATTATGAAACCGGATATGACAAAGAATACGTGGACACCCGAAGCACCCAGTTCAAAAATGGTGTCAGCGAGCTGGGATCTTGGTCCGGGTATGAATTTGTTAGCGGCCAGGTTCGCGTGATAGACGACCACTGACAAAGCCGCCACAAAGCGCAAGAACTGCACGCCATGCAAAACCGAACGGTCAACCACAGGAGGTGTCGCTGGTGATTTCACTCCAACACATCCTGGTGCATCTGCGCCACCAGCCGCACTGCCGGACCGGGGCTGGCGAACTTCATGCTAGCTCGGTGTCCACGTCGAATTTATCGCACATCGCTGCAACAAACGATCCCCTGGGGGGCGGTTTACTAGCGAGGTCGATGATTCTCGAGTGCCACATGTGTACCGCGCGCGTTTCATCGGTTATCAGCTTCTCGACCACTTCCCTATCGTCGAACATAGTACGGGCATCCCGCCAACGGACGGGATAGAAAACACTGGGGGGCTGCGCGAAGCCTGCCAAGTTATGCCGCTTCGCCAAATAAGTGACCATTCCTGATGAGTACGTCCCCCATGGCAGATCCTGTACCCGAACCGGTCCGTTGGTAAGCCGTTGCATGTAATATTTGAAGCTACGCTTCGGACCAAACCACGGCGGTCGCACGTTTGTAGCTGGAATACTGCAGAGATCTCTTACAAATGCACAGTCTGCCGGACTGCGCAGTACGGCGTTATTGATCCATCCTTCGTGTTCCCACCCGAATACGTAGTCATCGGAAAAATCCAGGGGGCGGATGAAGCAAAAGTCCATGTCAACCCAATAGCCTGCTCCCTTGGCCAACAGAGCATAGCGGAAGAAATTAGCACCGAGCGCGAATGATCCGGTATCCGAGTAACTTACAAGATTGTCGATCGGCATCACTTCTCTGG